>CAMBXY010000023.1 GCA_945871945.1 Bordetella parapertussis | reverse complement strand
TTGCAGTGGGCCCAAGGGCGGGCGTTTGCAGACCCTCTCTCCACGCCTGAAGCTTTAAGCGAAGTGGTGTTGGGTGCCGAGGTGGCCAAGCGCTTTGGCCACAAGCTCAACGACAAATTGGTGCTCACCCACGGACAGTCCAGCGGCCTCGGTACCGAGCACGAAGACCACCCCATGACCGTGGTGGGCATCTTGGCACCCACCGGTGCGCCCATAGACCGCAGCGTCATTGTCAGCTTGCAGGCTTTCGAGGCCATTCATGTCGGTTGGGGCATGGGCATTTCCCCCAGTGCTTTCAAGGCGGCAGGCGTTGCTCAGCAGGCCTTGGACATCAAAGACTTGGAGCCCTCCAGTCTGTCGGCTGTGTGGGTGGGTTTGCATAACCGTGCCGAGGTGTTCTCTGTTCGGCGCAAGATAGAAAGTTTGGAGCGCGGGCAGTTGATGGCGGTCATGCCTGGCGTGGCGTTGGACGAGCTCTGGCAAATCGTGAAAGTGGTTGAAAACACGCTGTTGCTGGTGGGCATGCTTGTCGCGATAAGTGCCATGTTCAGCGTGGCGGCGGTGCTGCTGGTGGCGATGGCCGGTCGGCGCAAAGAGTTGGCTATTTTGCGGGCCATGGGTGCGGCGCCTTCGGCTTTGATGGGCTTTGTTTTGTTGGAATCGTTGTTGGTCTGTGTGGTGGGTATAGTTACTGGTTATGTGTTGTGTCAAGCCATGTTGGTCGCCGGCCAAGGTGTCTTGCGCACCGAGTTTGGTGTGCTGGTGCAAGCAGGCTGGCCTGCGGCACAGGCTTGGTGGGCGTTGGCGGGCTTGTGTGGCGTGGCTTTGGTGGCCAGTTGGGTACCGGCTTGGCGTGCCTATCGTTTGTCTTTATCGGATGGTTTGCATCCCCCGTCGGTTTGAATGAGGAATTCGAAATGCAGCGTCAATTTTTATTCTATGTAGTGTCTTGCTGCCTCAGCGTTTCAGCTCTCTTGTCACCCGTGAGTCTGAGCGCTGAAACCCCGGGATACAACCTCATCGATTGGAACGACCTCATGCCCGAGCCTTGGGTCAAAGAGATGACCAAGGAAATGGCGGCGGTGGGTAAGTTGTCTAATTTGCAAGACAGCAGTGATGAAGCCAATAAGGTCATGGCTGCCATGCGGAAAAAATTTGACGAAGCTCCGATTGTCAAATCGCAACTCAACAAAAAAGTGCGGTTGCCAGGCTATGTCGTGCCATTGGATGCAGAGCGCAGCGAAAAGCGTGAGTTTTTGTTGGTTCCTTATTTTGGTGCGTGTATCCACACGCCACCCCCCCCAGCCAATCAAATTGTGTTGATTCGACCCACGGCACAAAGCAAAATCAAGAAGTTACCGGAGTCCATGGACATTGTTTGGGTCGAGGGTGAGATCAAAGAGGGGCGGGTTGCGACCTCCCAAGGGGTCAGCGGTTATTTGCTAGAAGCTGTTTCTGTCGCCCCCTATGAGGTAAAACCGGTCAAACGCTGACTACAATGTTGCAATAAACTCAGAATCTGTGTACACCCTCAACGGCTATATTCTTTTTTACTAAACTATCCACTTCACTTCAAAGCGAGACTGACTTATGGCAACCAATATTGATCAATCCAACAATCTGGTGATTGGCAACGGCGTCACTTTCAAAGGCACGCTCAACGTGCCCAAGAAAGCCACTATTTACGGCACCGTTGATGGTGAGTTGACAGCGGAAGAAATCTTTATTGGACAGTCCGGAAAAATCACTGGCAAAGTCACTGCCCGCGCCATTGAAGTTGAAGGTGAAATGCACCAAGTCATTCACTGCCGTGACCATTTGCATATTCGCGCTACTGGCAAAGTCTCGGGCAAACTCGAGTATTCGCAAATCCAAATTGAACGCGGCGGCGAGTTCCGTGGCGAAATGCAGCAAGTCGGTGCACCGCCCGTGTACCCCGCTGGCAGCAACCCCGCACCTGCCAAGCCCGCCATGGCCGTACCTGCTGTCACCGCCGCACCTGCTGCTGGCGGCAACAACGCTAATTGAGGTCCTGCATTTAAGCCAAGATCGGCTTATTTGTAGGGGTTTTCGCAAACCGCTTGGGGAGCTTGCCGCATGCATCGGCAGGTAAAGCCAAAGCTTTTCAAGTTCTTTTTTTCAATGCCTCTCACAGAGGCATTTCTTTTTTGGTCTGCCGGTACATAAACCTTGGGGTCAAAACTGTGCTGAATTTTTTTACCGTCTTTCATTTCAAAACTCGCGCCCACACAGTAGATGGGGCCGCTTAAGCGGTTGCCAACTTCAAACATCATTAACTGCGGGTCGTCGCTGGACCAGCCCGATTGAATGCTGACTTGTTTGAGCTCATTGGGAGACAAGTCGAAACCACGCAGCTGCTCTTTGGCGCTCCATCCACTCATGGCCCACACCGATCCTGCGCCCATGAACAGGCAAATAGCTACCCAACTTTTCATAGCAAGGGCAGTATGTCTTTCAAAGTGTTGCCGCTGTAGGTGGGGCGTGGTCCCAGTGTTTCAAACGGCAGGCCTTGGCGGTTGACCCAAAAACTTTTAAATCCAAACCATGTCGCGCCCAGCGCATCCCAGCTGTTGCTCGACACAAACAGCACCTCTCTGACATCGATGGGGTAGTGGTGGGTCACCAAGCCGTAACTTTGTGGTGAGGTTTTAAATTGCCGCACCTCATCGACTGATAAAACCTTGTCGATCAAACCGGTCATGCCGGCGCTGCTGACCGCCTTGGCCAGCATGTCTGGGCTGCCATTGGACAAAATAGCGCAGCGCATGCCAATGGCTTTAAGGTGTTGCAAGACGTCCCAGTTTTCTTCAAACGGACTGAGTTGGGCGTATTGGTCCATCAATTGTTTTTGTTTGACCGGTGTGAGCTCCAAGCTCAGTTTTTGGCAAGCGTATTGCAAGCCCAAGCGTGTGAGGTCCCAAAAAGATTGGTAGTGCCGGCTGCCCAAGGGGTTCAGCGGATCGCTTAAAGATACCAAGCGGCTGTATTCGATTTGTTTGTCACGCCAAAGCACTGAAAGGGCGCTGCCTTGACCTGGAAACAAGGTTTCTGCCATGGCGCTTATTGAGTAGACATCAAACAAGGTGCCGTAAGCGTCAAAAACCACCAAACGAATCATGGCTTGCTCCTGTTCATATCAGCTTATGGGGCGAACGTCTTTGCCCTGTTTTTTGTTAAGGGTGCCATCGTATACTTATTTTATGAAAATCCTCATTCTCAACGGCCCTAACCTCAACTTGTTGGGTACGCGTGAGCCAGAGCAATACGGTCACACCAGTTTGGCTGATGTAGAGGCTTTGTGCCGCGCTACTGCAGCTCCTTTGGGCTTAGAAGTGGACTTTGTGCAAAGCAACCATGAAGGCGAATTGATAGACCATATTCACGCCTATGGTCAAATGTGTCAACAAGGCAATGCGGTTGGCGCTGTTTTTAATCCCGGTGCGTTCACCCATACCTCGGTGGCCTTGCATGACGCCATCAAAGGCACGGGTTTGCCGGTGGTCGAAACCCACATCAGCAATGTTTTTGCGCGTGAGGCTTTTCGCCATCACTCGTATGTGTCCCCAGTGGCGGTGGGCGTCATCGCCGGTTTGGGTATCCAAGGCTATGCATTGGCCATACAAGCGCTGGCGCATCGCGCTTCCTGATGAGAGAAAAAGAATGAATATTCCTGTGCTTTGTGTCGTGGCTGCTGGTGTCATGCCTTTATTGGGTGCGGCTTCGGCTAAATGGGGCTTCAGAGGCTTTGACAACCACAATCCTCGCCAATGGCTAGCCGAGCAAACCGGTGCGCGAGCCCGTGCCAATGCGGCGCAGCACAACAGCTTTGAGGCGTTTCCTTTTTTTGCTGCTGCCGTTTTACTGGCTTTGCATTTCCAAGTTGATGCGGCCTTGCTCGACATCCTGTGCTTGGTATTTGTTGCTGCCAGAGTTTTGTTTTTTCTGGCTTATCTGATGGACTGGGCCAATTTACGTACCCTTTTCTGGGGCGTTGGCTACGGCGTGTGTATCGCTATTTACCTACAGATGCTGTAAGCCCCTCAAGGGCTGTCGATTTATCAATAAACAACGTTACAGGTCACCGTAAAACAGTTGTCATCTTTTCATGCCGCAGCCACGTTTAAAGCATGTCATTTGCTCTTCATCAAGGTTATTTATGAAAAAGCCACTTTTTAGCGCAGCTTTAAGTCTTTTATTGGTCGCCCCTAGCCTGTCTATGGCGGGCGGCGATGCTTGGAGGGGCCATTCATCCCACGGCTACTCTGGCCAGTACCGTGTTCATGGTGGCCAGGGTGGCTATGGCGGCTTTGGCGGCGGCCATGCCTACGGTCACGATCACCGTCATGGCCACGGCGAAAGGGGTAGAGCATGGGTGCCTTGGGCTTCAGTTGCTATCGTCGGCTCTGGCTTGTATTGGGCCAATCAAGCCTATAGCCAGCCGTCTGTCACTGTGATTTCACCACCGCCACCGGTTATCTTAGAGGCGCCCAGAGTCGCTTATTTTTGCCAAACTTCAAGGCAGTACTACCCGAATGTGGCTACCTGCAATATGCCTTGGCAGTTGGTGTCTTATTGAGTTCAAAGCACTTGCGTGGTTTTTTGCCCTTGACGCGCAGAGTGCCTGACCAAGCCGCCCAAGGTTTCTATCTCGACAGTCGCTCGTCTGCCTTGGTAGACCTTGTTTTTAAGCCATGACAACTCTTCTTGCAAGGCTTTTTCTCCGCCAAGTTGGCGGTGCCAGCATTTAATTTCGGGCGCCCATCGGTAAGCCCTGGCCTTGAGAAAATCTTTAGAGTCAAAGGGTGCGCCGGTGGCATACAAACGCACCTGCGATTGGTTCAATGACTCCAGAAGGCTTAACAAGGCAGGTTGTTGACTTTGCGGCAAGACGGCGTTGAGCAACTCCAAAAGAGCCCAGCAATCGGTTTCAGCTCTATGGGCTTCATAAAAAATGCCCAGTGTTTGCAACAAATATTCCAATTTGGCAGAACCCACGCCCTCGCTTTTCCAGTCTATGTCTTTGATGCTGCAAACCCATTGCTTGTTCTCAAAAACAGGCCAGCGGTTTTCAACAAAAGGTCGATCAAAGGCGGCGTTGTGCGCAATGATGACACTGGCATCTGCCAAAATTTTTTCAACCTCTCGGTCATTGATGCGTTTGCCGCTCACCATCTCATCGGTGATGTGGTGAATTTGAGTGGTTTCGGGCGGGATGGGTCGACCTGGGTCTTCAAGTTCATCAAACACTTGCAACACACGGTGAACCGTTCCAGCCACCGGATCGAACTCGAAAGCAATCATGCCCAGTTCAATCACTTGGTCATCTTGCGCGCTCAAACCGGTGGTTTCGGTGTCGAGCACCACCGCTTTTTGCAGCGCTTGACCCGGGACTGTGGGCAGAAAACTGTGTCGAGGAATAAGGCGACGCAAAACCCGGTAATCGGGATGTTGGGCCAAGGAATCAGCCAGAGTTGCGATGTCTTGTGAAGAAAGTTCAGAGAGGTTCATAAAGTGGTGAAGGTTGTGGGCAATGGCTTTGGGTGCCAGCAAAGCAAGTTTAAGGGCCAGGCTAAGCCCTGTTTCGTAAACCTTGGGCTACTTCTTTCACCAGTGCAGGCCCTTGGTAAATCAAGCCTGTGTAAATTTGAACTGCGTTGGCGCCCGCTTGAATTTTGTCAATCGCATCTTGTGCGCTGAGGATGCCACCCACTCCAATAAGCGCAAAGTCCGCGCCCATGGCGCGGCGCAAAGCCGTAATCACGCGGTTGCTTGCTTGCTTGAGGGGCGCGCCCGACAAACCACCTGTCTCCTGTGCATGGGGCATATTTTTTACAGCTTCGCGAGACAGGGTGGTGTTGGTGGCAATCACGCCCCAAGCTTGGTCTTTGGTCTGTCCATTGACCATGCAGTGGGTTTTTAAGGTGGCGCACAGTTGCTCGAGTTGCAAGTCATCCAAGTCGGGGGCAACTTTGATAAAAACAGGGACATGTTTTTGGTGCGTGTGTGCCAGTTGTGCGCGTGCCTCATCAAGCAAACTCAGCAAGCCAGACAAGGCGGCATCGCTTTGCAGGCTGCGTAAATTTTGCGTATTGGGACTGGAAATGTTCACAGTCACATAGTCGGCATAGGGGTAGACGGCGTGCAAGCAGGTGAGGTAATCGTCGGCAGCACGCTCTATGGGAGTAACTGCATTTTTGCCAATATTGAGTCCCAGCAACATCGGACGCACAGCACCATTGCGAAAGCGTGCGAGCTGCACATGGCGTATAAAACTCTCTAGACCATGGTTGTTGAACCCGAGTCGGTTAATCAAGGCCTGTGCAGCAGATAAGCGAAACATGCGCGGCTTGGGGTTGCCTGACTGCGCTAAGGGTGTGACAGTGCCCACCTCGACAAAACCAAAGCCCATGGCTGCAAATGCGTCTATGCAGTGTGCGTTTTTATCTAAGCCGGCAGCCAAGCCAATGCGGTTGGGGAACTTTAAGCCGGCCATCTCTACAGGGTCTTCAATGCGCGACTGCTGATACAAATACTTCAATGGGTTGTGCTGGGTGGCCGCCAACAGGGCCAAGGTGGCATCGTGAGCCGCTTCAGCGTCTAATTGAAACAGCAGCGGTCTAAGCAAGGCGTAGGGCAGCAAGGACATGGATAATTGGCATTCTGATTTAAAAAAGGAATTGTCACCGATGAGCCAACTCTCCAGCCAAGACGCCCTCAAAGCACAAGTTGCCCAAGCCGCTTTGGCTTATGTGCCGGCCCACACTTGGATAGGTGTGGGCACGGGTTCAACAGTCAATTTTTTCATTGATGCGCTGGCCCAAAGCGCGATTCCCATTCTTGGCGCGGTCTCCAGTTCGTTGGCCTCTACCCAGCGCATGCAAAGTTTGGGCATCAAGGTGGTTGATTTGTCACAAATCGAGACTTTGGCGGTCTACATCGATGGCGCAGACGAGATTGATGGCCAAGGCTGCATGCTCAAAGGCGGCGGTGCTGCGCTCACGCGAGAAAAAATAGTGGCGGCCCAAGCCCAGCAGTTTGTGTGCATCGTGGACCAAAGCAAGCGGGTTGATGTCTTGGGCGCCTTTGCCTTGCCCGTGGAAGTTATTCCGATGGCGGTGCCTCAAATGATTCGCGAGTTCGCCCATATCGGTGGACAAGCTGTTTTGCGCATGCGCGAGGGGCAGGTGCTGGTCACCGATAACGGACAGCATATTTTGGATGTGCATGGCTTGAAGCTCGCAGACCCTTTGGCGCAAGAGGCGCGCATCAGCCAATGGCCAGGCGTGGTGACTGTAGGCATTTTTGCGTTTCAAAAAGCCGATATTTGTTTGCTTGCCACCCCGCAAGGGGTGCAAACACTGCGCTACTGACTGGCCATGCCTTGATGGCGCATCAAAGCGTCTAAAGAGGGCTCGCGTCCACGGAAGGCTTTAAAGGAACTCATGGCGGGGCGACTGCCACCGCGCTCCAAAATGCTTTGCCTGTAGCGTCGACCGGTATCGACCGAGGGCGTGCCATCGGGTGCAGCGGTTTCTTCAAAAGCAGCGTAAGCATCAGCACTTAAAACCTCTGCCCATTTGTAGCTGTAGTAACCGGCAGCGTACCCCCCCGCGAACACATGGCTGAAGGAGTGAGGCATGCGGTTCCATGAAGGCGGGTGCAACACCGCCACTTCATCACGCACTTCTTGCAACACCGCCAGCACATCGTTGCAACGCTCGGGTTCTGTGTGCAAGCGCATATCGAGCAAAGAAAACTCAATTTGACGCAAAGTTTGCAAGCCGCTTTGAAAGTTTTTCGCAGCCAACATTTTGTCGAACATGTCGCGTGGCAGGGGTTCACCAGTTTGTACATGCGCCGTCATGTGGCGCAACACCGACCACTCCCAACAGAAGTTTTCCATGAATTGGCTGGGCAGTTCTACCGCATCCCACTCCACCCCACTGATGCCGGAGACGTCGCGTTCATCGACTTGGGTGAGCATATGGTGTAGGCCGTGGCCACATTCGTGGAACAAGGTGATGACATCGTCGTGGGTGAGCAGAGGCGGTTGACCATTGACGCCTTCGCCGAAGTTGCAGACCAAGTGGGCGATAGGGGTTTGCAGTTGAGCGGTGTCGGGGCGCAACCAACGCGCACGCACATCGTCCATCCATGCGCCGCCGCGTTTGCCGCTTCTGGCGCCGGGGTCAAGGTAGAACTGTCCCAGTAACTGGCCGTGGCGCTCTATCCGGTAAAACTCGACGGTGGGATGCCATACCGGTGCAGTGTCGGGGCGAATACTCACCTCAAACAAGGTTTCCACAATTTTGAATAAACCCGCCATCACCTTGGGTGCTGTGAAATAGGGCTTGATGTCTTGCTCGCTGAAGTTGTAGCGCGCTTGCTTGAGCTTTTCGCCAATAAAGGTCCAGTCCCACGCTTGTGGGTCCGCCATACCGAGCTCGGTGCGGGCGAAGTCACGCATTTCATTCAAATCTTTTTCTGCATAGGGCTTGGCTCTGCGGGCTAAGTCGCGTAAGAAATCCATGACTTGATTGGGCGACTCGGCCATCTTGCTGGCCAAAGAGACTTGAGCGTGGTTGGCATAGCTCAACAGACCAGCTTCTTCTTGGCGCAATTGCAAAATCTCAGTCAGCAATGCGCTGTTGTCGAACTGCGGATGAGAAAACTCGGCGGAGGCACGGGTGGCATGGGCGCGGTAGAGCTTCTCACGCAAATCGCTGCTGTGGGCGTATTGCATCACGGGCAAATAACAAGGCATTTTGAGCGTAAGTTTGTAGCCCGTTTGTCCCTCTGCTTGCGCTGCAGTTTTCGCAGCTTGCAAGACATCTTCTGGCACACCTTGCACTTCTGGCTCTTGGGCGAGCACATTCCAAGCGTCGGTGGCGTCCAGCACATGCTCACTGAACAATTGGCTGATTTCTGCCATTCGCTCTTGAATGACAGCAAAGCGCACCTTGGCAGGACCCACAAGCTCTGCACCCGACAACACAAAATTACGCAAGGCCAAGGTATGCGCACGTGACTGCTCTTGATTCAAACTGGCCAAAGCGATGGCCTTGTATTTGGCATACAGCGCTTCGTTGGCGCCCAGACGGGTGAAGAAGTCGGTGATGCGGGGCAACTCCGCGTTGTAAGCGGCTCTGAGCTCGGGGGTGTCAACCACGCTTTGCAGATGACCGACCATACCCCAAGCACGGCCCAGTTGTTCGGTGCAGGTATCGAGTACCTTGGCAATCGATGACCAATCCGCGGGGAAGTCAGCGCTGGTAACTTGCGCCATGGCCGTTTCAGCTTGCGACAGCAATTGCGTCATCGCTGGCGCAATGTGTTCGGGGCGGGCTTCGTTGAAGCGGGGCAGTCCAGAGAAATCGAGTAGGGGGTTGATCATGTGTTTACAGTTAGGGACTGTTGGGCTGAATCCAAGGTGTTGGACAGTAGCATGGTAATGGTCATGGGGCCAACCCCACCAGGTACGGGGGTGATGTAGCCCGCCACTTGCTTTATGCCCTCAAAGTCGACATCGCCACACAACTTTCCCGCGTCGTCGCGGTTCATGCCCACATCAATCACCACAGCGCCGGGTTTGACCATGTCGGCGGTCAGTACATTGCGTTTGCCCACAGCGGCCACAATGACATCGGCTTGCAAACAGTGGTGCTTGAGGTCTGCAGTTGCGCTGTGGCAAATCGTCACCGTGGCGTTTTTTTGTAACAGCATCAAAGCCATGGGTTTGCCCACAATATTGCTTCTGCCAATCACCACTGCGTGTTTGCCCTTGAGGTTGTAGCCAATACTCTCGAGCATTTTCATGCAGCCATGTGGCGTACAAGGCCAAAAACACGGCAAACCTGTCATCAAAGCGCCGGCATTGGCGACATGAAAACCATCAACATCCTTGGCTGCTGAAATGGCCTCGGTGACCTTGTCCGCGTCGATGTGCGCTGGCAGTGGCAACTGAACCAAGATGCCATGGATGCTGGGGTCGTGGTTGAGCTTGTCGACTCTGTCTAGCAAGTCTGCTTCGCTGAGATGTTCGGGGTATTTTTCCAGTACCGAGCGTATGCCCACTTGCTCGCAGGCTTTGACTTTGTTGCGCACATAGACTTGCGAAGCGGCGTTGTCACCCACCAAGATGACCGCCAAGCCCGGGGTGGTGCCTTGGCTGATAAGAGATTGGGTACGAGCAGAAAAATCCACTCGCATTTGTTGGGACAGTGCGTTGCCATCCATCAGTTGTGCAGACATAAAAAACTCACAAAGAAAGCCCGCAAAAAAAGCGGGCGGTCAGGGAAATAGATTCAAACTTTGGCAGTTTGACCCAGCGCAGTTTTCAGCAAATCGGCGACGGTATTGGCATTGAGCTTTTCCATGATGTTGGCTCGATGTGCTTCTACGGTTTTGATGCTGATGCCCAAGTCATCGGCAATTTGCTTATTTAAACGACCGGCCACGATGCGCTCTAGCACTTGCGCTTCGCGGGTGGTGAGCTTGGCCATGAGGGCGTCTCGGTTGGCAGCGGTTTGGGAGTCGCTGAAGGATTCGCGGGCTTGGTCAAGCATGCGCTCGACCAGGCTGACTAAATCATCTTCTTTGAAAGGCTTTTGGATGAAATCCATTGCGCCTTTTTTCATGGTGTTGACCGCCATGGGTACATCCCCATGGCCGGTGATGAAAACAATAGGCAAGGGGGACTTGCGCTCCACCAATCTGTCTTGCAACTCTAGACCAGAGATGCCTGGCATGCGGATGTCAACCAACAGGCAAGCCACTTCACGTGGGTCATAGCGGCTTAAAAAAGTTTCTGCCGAGTCAAAGCAACGTACGCGGTAGTCTTTGCCTTCGAGTAACCACTGTAGTGAGTCGCGCACCGCCTCGTCATCATCGACCACATAGACATTGCCTTTTTTGGGAATCAAACTCATATCAAGCTCCAAGGGCCAGCGTGGCCATTACAGGGGTATCAAAGTTTTACTGGCTGGGAGCCAAAACGAAAAACGACAACCTACTGTCAATTTTCCATTGTAAATGTTCTCTGCAGTCATACGGCCGTGGTGAGACTCAATGATGGTTCGGCATAAATTCAAGCCTATGCCCATGCCATCATTTTTGGTGGTGTAAAAAGCTTCGAAGACTCTTTCGATGACTTCGGCCTTCATTCCAGGGCCGGTATCGCTGACAGAAAATTCAACCACGTCCTGCCCCTCTATGGTTTTAGGGACCACTTGTAATTCAACATGGCGTTGGTCATTCGGCCGTTGGGCAAACTCTATGGCCTCGGCAGCATTTCTCAAAAGATTGATGAGCACTTGCTCGATCAAAATCGGGTCGACATGCAATTGCGCTAAACGCTCGGAGACAAACAAACTGAGTCTGACTTGTCGGCGGCGCAGTTCGATGTCGGCCAGTTCAACGGCTTCGGCCACGATAGGGGCGATGAAAGAGTTCACCCGGTTGGTTTCACTGCGTTTGACAAAACTGCGGATGCGCTGAATGATTTGCCCCGCACGCTGGGCTTGGCGCGAAGTTTTTTCAAGTGCAACTTTGAGTTCTTCTTCGCTGATTTGATTGCCTTGCAAGCGCGTGAGCATGCCGTTGCAATAGTTGGCTATCGCCGTCAGGGGTTGGTTGAGTTCATGCGCCACACTGGAGGCCATTTCGCCCATGGTGATCAAGCGGCTTGCGTTTTGCGCCCTCTCGGCCTGCAATGCCGCTTGCTCTTGGGCCAATCTTCTGGCGGTGATATCGGTGGAGATGACCATTTGCGCAAGCCTGCCGTCCACCCAGTTGAAATAGCGGGTTCTGACTTCAAGCCACTTATGCAACTCGGCAACATAGACCTCGGCGTTTTCAGTCTGGGCTTGGGTCAGGTTGTGCGTGGGCATGCCAACCATATCGTCTACGCTGTCTATGTCTTGGCTCGCATGTAATGGCAGCGAACCGGCTTGGGTGATCAGTTCAAGATGGCCATGTCCTTTGTTGCCAAACCATTGGCGGTAGAGCTTGTTGGCAAACAGCAGTTCTGAACTTCCCAAGGGCGAGACAGACACCGAGGCATCAAGTGCTTCTAGCACGGTGGTGAAACGCTCGTGCGAAGCCGACAGTTGTTCGCGGATTTTGTTGGGCTCGGTGATGTCGGTCATGGAGGTCATCCATCCAGTTTGCTGACCCACCGCATCGATTAAAGGGGATACATACAACCTAGCGTCGAAAATACTCCCATTTTTGCGCTTGACTCTGATTTGAAATCCACTCAACGTGGTGCGTCCATGGAGTTGGTCACTGAGTTTGGTGTTGAGCATTTCACGGTCTTCATCCGGCCAATAGGGGAAGGGTGAGTTCGAACCCACCAGTTCTGCTTCGCTCCAACCGGTCATTTGGGAAAAAGCTGCATTCACATAGGTGATGCGGCCATTCATGTCCATGGCGCGCATTCCGGTGAGAATGGAGTTCTCCATGGCACGGCGAAAATTGGTCTCTGTGGTCAAGGCTTGTTGGGCTTGCAGGCGACGGCGGGTATGTCGCCAAGTCCCTATCAACATCCAGGTGGTCATGCCGCTCAGTATCAGCACCAACCAAAAAAGTCCGCTGCCAATCAAAACTTGCGATGTTCGATAGGCTTGTGCGCGCAACTGCAAGCTGTTGCCGATGGTGGAGATAGGGACGATGAATTCATAGGACTTGGACTCCCACGGGGACATTTCCCACAAGCCAGAACGTGGCTTGATGCTTTGGCCAGCGAGCAAGGTGTTTTTTCCGTCGACCAAGGCCACCGCATGTCGGGAGGTGATTTCTGGCGGAATGCTAAATCGCAATAAGCCGTCGACCGAATATTCCACCATCACAACGCCTTTGAAATGGTTGTTGCTGGTCATCGGAATATGCAATTGGACCTGCGTGTCAGACAGGCCCATCTTGTCTTGCGCTTTGATGGTGATGGGAGGCGAAAAAATAGCTTGACGCAATTCTTTGGCTAACAAATACGTGTCTTCGGTTTCTGGGTGATCTAGCCATGCCGCTTGATGGCCTAAACGCAACAGGTCTGAGCTGCTGCTGGCTGCGCGAGATCGAAGGCGACGGTATTCATCCACCCAAGAGATGGCTGAAATTTCGGGGTAACGTTTGATCAAATCAGTCGATTGGTCATTAAAGTCCATCACACTCAATTTGTCGTTGCTCACATCGCTAGCCAATTTCATCATTTGCTCTTGTTGTTCGAGCAAATGCAAGCGCATTTTTTGGTTGGCATATTCCAAGTCGCGTTGAACGCTCTCTTGCTCTCGCTCCATCTCTTCGTAACGTAAATAGCCTACGCTGCTGATAATGGTCAAAAGAAAAATAGCCACCGCGCTCATGGGCGCTAACAGAGCAACGCGGTCTTGGCTATAAGGAGTTTGTTTTTTCCACCAAGCCACCCAGCTACGTGTCAAAGGCTTTATCAGAACAGAGATTTTTTGAATGAACATCGTGCTTGAGTTTAGGGCACTGCCGTCCCAAAAAACACCAGCGCAAGCTTAAAATTTCACATTAAGAAATCAATAAGCACTATTTGAAATTTGCTGCAAAACATGCGACACTTTCGCATAATCAATGCACTATCAGGAGACACCATGGCCGCTCAAACCGAACCCTTGCGTACCTTCGCCATCAACGACAGCGACAGCCAAGAAACCCGCGAATGGCTTGATGCTTTATCTGCTGTCATACAAGCTGAGGGACCTGAGCGAGCCCACTATTTATTAGAGCAGTTGCTTGAACATGCCCGTGAAAACAGCATAGACATGCCGTTTTCGGCCAACACCGGCTATGTCAACACCCTTGAGCCCGACCAAGAAGAGCGTTGCCCAGGGAATATAGAAATTGAAGAGCGCTTGCGTGCTTATATGCGCTGGAACGCCATGGCCATGGTGGTGAAAGCCAATCGCCACAACCCTGTAGATGGCGGCGACTTGGGTGGCCATATCGGCTCTTTTGCTTCCTTGGCGCACATGTTTGGTGCGGGTTTCAACCACTTTTGGCATGCGGAAAACGAGCATCACGGCGGCGATTTGCTCTACATACAAGGCCATGTGTCGCCTGGCGTGTATGCGCGGGCTTTTTTAGAAGGGCGCTTGACAGAGGAGCAGTTGCTTAACTTTCGCCAAGAGGTGGACGGCAAAGG
>CAMBXY010000022.1 GCA_945871945.1 Bordetella parapertussis | reverse complement strand
CATTTCCTGAGCGATGTGATTTTTTCCGGTTGGGCTGTCTGGTTGACCTATATATTGATGCGCCATGCTTGGCTACGGCTTAGACAAAAAGGTTTCAAGCGTCGCTCGTCGATGGCTTAAGCGTGCAAAGTGTGTTTTGTTGTTAAGTTACAGTCGATAATTCTTTTTTTAACCCAAGATTTGCCCCATGGAACTTCTGACTGATCCGCAAATGTGGGTGGCACTGGCCACCTTGACCTTGCTTGAACTCGTGCTAGGCATTGACAACATTATTTTTATTTCTATTTTGGTTAGCAAACTGCCCAAGGCCCAGCAAGAAATGGCGCGGCGCATAGGCTTGTTCATGGCCATGTTCATGCGTATTGGTTTGCTGCTGTTGTTGTCGGTCATCATCGGTTTGGTCGAACCCCTATTTACTGTCCTGGAACAATCGTTCTCTGGGCGAGACTTGATTTTGTTGGCCGGCGGCTTGTTCCTGATTTGGAAAAGCACCGGTGAGATTCACCACTCCTTGGAAGGCGAGGAAGCGTCTATCGGCGTCCAAGCCAAAGCCAATCTGGCTGCCACCATCGTGCAAATCATGCTGATTGACTTGGTGTTTTCTCTGGACTCCATCATCACCGCGGTTGGCATGGTCGACGATGTGCGCATCATGATCGCGGCTGTGCTGATTTCCTTGGGGCTGATGATGCTGTTTGCCAAAAGCATTGGCGAGTTTGTCGAGGCCCACCCCTCCATCAAAATGCTGGCTTTGAGCTTTTTGGTGGTGGTCGGCGTGGTCTTGGTCGCCGAGGGCTTTGGCCACCACGTGCCCAAAGGCTATATCTACTTTGGCATGGCCTTCTCGTTTGGCGTAGAGATGCTCAACATTCGCTTTCGTAAAAAGCGTACCGCCCCCCCTGTGCAGCTGCGCCCAACGCAAATGCCGGGTAACGATGGCTGATGTTCTCGTTTAAGGACTTGCCAAGGCTCACACTTGTTGTGTACAGCCTTTGGCCGGCTTTGGGATTCAGCCAAAGCGCGAATTGCCTGCAAAGCATCACCTATTTCGCAGGCTTCTACCAAGATTTGTACACCATGCACCGACATGGCTTAGATACCTATGCCTCTGACTCGGCTGAGCGCCAGATGTATTTTTTTCAAGTGCAGCGCAGTGGTGACAAATTGGAGGCGAATATTGTGAAAAGTGTGCAAGACGAAAACACTTTTTCCGCCAGCGACAAGAAGCAACGCATACAACTGCACCATGCTGTCGGGCAACGTGTTCGCGATATGGCTGCAACCGACGCCCAAAACACCCAACCCAAAGACAAAGCAAGCGTTTTGTTGGCGCTACAAGAGGTTTGCTTGTAAGCAGCCCAGACTCTTAACAACCCGAGTTGTTCACGGCACCATCCGGCATGATGGTTTTGCAAAACTTGGTGCCTGTCAGCACGGCATCTTTCATATTGGCTTTAAGGAGCACGGCCTCGCTCAGATCTGCGCCCGTGAGGTTGGCTTCACGCAAGTAGGCATTGCTGAAGTTGGCCAGGTGCAAATTGGCACCACTGAGGTCGGTGCGGCGCAAATTGGCATCTTCAAAGTTGGTCAGCAAGGTGCGCTTTTCCATGGGGCGCTCGCCCATATTGGCCAGCCTCATCACAGCACCCGACAAATTGGCGTTTTGGAAGTCTGCGCCGCGCATATCGCGTCCCGCCATGGGGGCGTCGGTCAGATCGCAGTATTTACAAACATTGGTGGTTTTAAAATCCTCGAATTTCGCTGCATCAAAGGCGCCCGCAGCCCAAGGCCAAGCCCACAGCAAAGAAGACATACACACAGTGGCCAGACGGGATGAAGCTTTGGACAACATGGCAATTCCTTTGAACAAAACCAGTTTCAATTACCCATAATACCCAAGGGACATTGGACTGTGGGAATTAATTTGCCGAAAGCCCTCAAAATGCGAACCGTGCGATCATTACCCCTTCACAAGAAACCATGCCCATGTTGAATCATCGTCTGCGCTTTTTTATGACTTTTTGGACTGTAGGGTCCTTCGTTGTGGGGATGGCCTTGCCAATCGGTTCAGCCATGGCCCAGACCGAGGTCACCATCAATCAGCCTGGCTCGCCTGCCATTCTCATTGATGGCAACAAAATCATGGACGCCAAACCCACAACCGCCACCAAGCCCCGCAAACCTGCCGCGCCCGCGCCTGCAGACAGCTACACCTCGCGTGGTGGTGTGCCGCAAAGCAGCACTGAGGAAAGCCATTTGTCCAACGGCTTGGTTTGCAAAACAGAAAAAGGGCAACGCACATGCCGCTGAAAGCAAATGCTTGGGCTTTATGCAAAGTCTTGATGGCTTTGGGGCTGAGTTGCTCAAGCGTTTGGGGCTACACCTTGACTTGTGATGCCCAAGGCAGTTTTCCCGAGATGGAAAAAATCATTGTCAAACCCGCCACGGTTGAAGTCAATATCGAGAGCATTGGCAATCATCTCTACATCAAGATCGAGGGGCCCAAACTCTATGCCACTTTCGTCAACACCTTGATCACCGAAGAGTTCAAAGGCCAAGACCTCACCTCCAAGACCAGCATTTGGGTCAAACGAAAACATATCGCCAGCCAAGACGAGACCGAAATCAAAATCACCCGCCAACCTGTCACCTTGTATGCATCCAAAGATGTTCAGCGTTATGGTAAAAATTTGAAATTCCTCGTCACTGGCGCTTGCCAACTTCCTGCTTAAATCTATTTTCTTCCATGTCTGATTTAACCGTACGCAAACTCCTGATTGATCTTGACGCGCCGTTTGAGTTGCGCTGGAATGGAGGCGACGCCTTCACTTCCGCCTTCATGAATGCCTTGTCCTTGAGTTTTCCTTTGGGTGAACAATTCTTCATTGACTCTGTGCGACTAGGTGTCAAAGAGTTGTCGCCTGAAATGCAAGCCGAGCTTGCCCAAGATGTCAAAGGTTTTATCGGCCAAGAAGCCACCCACAGGCGCATACACGAACGCTTCAATCAGCATGTCTTGAACCACGGCATGGTAAACCATTGGGAGCGCAGAATTTTGCGCCGCATTGACTATATCAACCAAAAAAAGCCCATTCATGCTGTCGCTGTGACCGCCGCTTATGAGCACTACACCTCTGTATTTTCTGCATGGCTACTCAGCCACCCTGAATTTTTAGCGCAAGCCCCTCAACGACTGCAAACACTTTGGATGTGGCATGCCAGCGAGGAAACCGAGCACCGCAGCGTGTCTTTTGATATCTACCGCGCCATGGGTGGCAATGAAGTCTGGCGTCGCCGTTGGATGGTCAGCGTCACGGTGTTTTTCCTTACTGATTTATTGCGCCAAACCTGTAACAACTTGTGGCATGACGGCAGCCTCTTCAAGGCCAGCACGTGGCGCAGTGCTTGGCACCATATGTTTACCAAAGAAGGTTTATTCACCTACTCTTTTGCTGACTGGAAAAAGTATTTCCGCGCAGATTTCCATCCGTCTGAACATGATGCGCAACTGTCCCAAAAATGGTTGTATTCGCATGCGCAAGACCTGCAACCTTTAGGCCAACCGGTCTGAACATGCTAGACCCCCAAGCCAAAACTCTTTTGCAACTGATGGTGGATCGTGGGGTCCCGGCTGTCAATACCTTGGCGCCTAGAGAAGCTCGTGAGTTCTATGTCTTGCGCAAAGCTTTGACACAACCCGACCCCCCCGTCATGTCACACTTGCATGACCATTTTCCCAACTTGGGCGGTGTGCAAATTCCTGTTCGCGAATACCGCCCGTTGGGTGCCTCAGCCCACGATAAATTACCCGCACTGGTTTACTACCATGGCGGCGGCTGGGTGATTGGCAATATCGAGACCCATGATGTGCTGTGTCGCCAACTCAGCAACGCCAGCGGCTGCGCTGTTTTTTCGGTTGATTACCGCTTGGCGCCCGAGCATGTTTTCCCCGCCGCCTACGAGGATGCATTGGCCGCCTTCCACTGGGTGGTGGCGCAGGCCGATCAGTTGCACATCGACTCAAACCGAGTGGCTGTGGGCGGCGACAGCGCCGGCGGCAATTTGGCAGCAGCGGTGTGTTTGGGCGCCAGAGGCGGCGCGCATGTGCCGGCTTTTCAATTGCTGATTTACCCCGCCACCTTGATGTACCCCCAAACCGCCAGTTACCACGCCAATGCCGAGGGCTATGGCTTGACCGCTTTGGCCATGCACTGGTTCATGGACCATTATTTGCCCACCCGTGAGCATGGCAATGATTGGCGCGCCTCCCCTTTGAAAGCTTCATCGCTGGCAGGCTTGCCCCCAGCCCTTGTTCTGACAGCAGGCTATGACCCCTTGCGAGACGAAGGCTACCAATACGCCGATGCTTTGTCGGCGGCGGGCGGTGTTGCCGAATACATTTGCTTTGAGCGTCAAATCCATGGCTTTATCACCATGGGACGCATCATGCGAGAAGCCTTGAGCGGCGTCGAGGTCTGCGCTCAGGCCCTCAGACGGTATTTAAATCCCTAAAACTTTTCCATCATCCCCATGAAACTCAACATCAACGGACAAACCCACCAACTCGATGTCGAACCCGAGATGCCTTTGCTGTGGGCACTCCGAGATGAGCTCGATATCAAAGGACCCAAGTACGGCTGCGGCATCGCCCAATGTGGTGCTTGCACTGTTTTACTCAATGGCGAGCCCGTGCGCTCTTGCGCTTACCCCGTTTCCTCAGCAGCGGGCCAACAAGTGGTCAGCATCGAGGGCTTGGCCCAAAAAGGCAAACTTCATGCTGTTCAGCAAGCTTGGATAGACCAGCAAGTACCGCAATGCGGATATTGCCAAGGCGGTCAAATTCTCGCGGCTGTGGCCTTGCTAAAGAAAAAGCCCAAGCCCACCGATGAAGACATCGATGCCGCCATGACCAACATTTGCCGCTGCGGCACCTATGCCCGCATGCGCACCGCGATTCACGCCGCAGCTCGTCAGGCAGCCAAATCATGAAGTCCCTCCCACACACACCCATCAACCGACGCGGCTTTTTGCAAGTCAGCGCCAGCGCCACGGCAGCTTTAAGCCTGGGCTTTAGCCTGCCCGCTCACACGCAATCCAAGCAACCCCAAGAAGTGAATGCGTGGATTGATATCCACACTGACGAATCCATCGTCATTCGCTATGCGCGCACCGAAATGGGCCAAGGCAGCCGCACCTCTGCGCCTATGTTGATCGCCGAAGAGTTGGAAGTTGACTGGAAAAAAGTCCGGATTGAAGATGTGCAAGCACATGACAACTTGAAACGCAAGCGGGCTTATGGCGACATGGCCAGCGTGGGCAGTCGCACCATCCGCAACTCACAAGACTATTTACGCAAGGCCGGCGCCTCTGCGCGCATGATGCTGGTACAAGCCGCGGCTCAACGCTGGGGCGTGGCTGAGAGCGAATGTCAGGCGGTGCTGGGCAAGGTGGTTCACACTGCCACTAAAAAATCTTTAAGCTATGGCCAGCTTGCCGCTGATGCAGCCAAGCTGACCCCACCCAAAGATGTTGCGCTCAAAGACCCGTCCACCTGGACCATCGCTGGCAAATCCATTCCTCGAGTGGACATACACGACATCGTCACCGGCAAGATACGTTTTGGTGTTGACACCCAGTTGCCTGGCATGTTGCATGCTGCCATTGCGCAGTCGCCGGTGTTTGGCAGCAAGGCGGTTTCAATCGACAGCAGCAAAGTCGACAACCGCCGAGGCATTGTCAAAGTACTGAACATGGGTGAGTTTGTCGTTGTGGTGGCTGACAACTGGTGGCGAGCCAAAGAGGCCTTGCGCGATGTCTCGATTGAATGGGAAAGCAGCAAATATTCGCAGGTCAACAGCGCCGGCCTAATGAAGCTTTACCGCGAGGGCTTAAGCCAAACCGATGCGGCAGTGGCTCGTCAAGACGGCAGCGCTTTGGCAACATTGGCGCAAGCCCATAAAGTGATTGAAGCCGAGTACTACACGCCTTATTTGGCGCACGCCACGCTAGAGCCCATGGTCTGCACCGCCTGGCTGCAAGACGATCAGTTGCAAATTTGGGTCTCCACCCAAAACCCCGAGTCCAGCCTGGCAGCTGCTGCCAGCACAGCCGATGTACCGCAAGAAAATGTCAAAGTGTTTGCCATGCAAATCGGTGGTGGCCTGGGTCGCAAAAGCCCGCAAGACTTCACCCGCCAAGCGGTTGCGATTGCCAAGGCCTTGCCCGGTAAACCCATCAAGTTGATGTGGAGCCGCGAGGAAGACACGCAACACGATCTTTACCGTCCGGCCAGCTTGGTCAAAGTTCGCGCCAGCCTCAAACCGGATGGCAAGCCCGAGGCATTGCATATTCGCGTGAGTGCACCTTCTATTTTTGCGCAGTTGCTGCGTATGCCACTGCAAAATGGTGTGGACGCCCAAGCCGTCGCTTCATTGAATGACCACCCCTATGACATCGCGCATTGTTTGGTGGACTTTGCCCAACGCAGTGCCCACGTACCGGTGGGGTTTTGGCGTACCGTGGGCCATTCGCAAAATCCTTTTGTGCGCGAATGTTTTCTCGATGAATTAGCGATTGCAGCAGGCACAGACCCCTTGGCCTATCGCCTGTCCTTGTTGCCCAACAATGAAAAAGCCAACCGAGACCGCGGCATTTTGCAAGCCGTGGCCAAAGCGGCAGACTGGGACAAGCCCTTGCCTGCCGGCGTGTTTCGCGGCATTGCCGAAACCGATGGTTATGGCAGCTACACCGCCTGCGTATGTGAAGTCTCGGTGAACGCCAAAAGCGAAGTGCGCATACACCGCATCGTGATTGGCATCGATCCCGGTTATGCGGTCAACCCAGACAATATCCAAGCCCAACTCCAAGGCAGCGTGGTGCACGGTCTGTCGGCCATCTTTTGGGGTGAAATGACTGTCAAAGACGGCCGTATCGAACAATCCAATTTCCACGATTACCGCTTAATGCGCATGAATGAAATGCCCAAGGTACAAACGGTGATTGCTGCCAGCGGTGGTTTTTGGGGTGGTGTGGGCGAACCCGCGCAAGCACCTCTGGCACCCGCTTTGGGTAACGCTTTGTTTGCAGCCACCGGCAAACGTATTCGGTCCTTGCCTTTAAAGAACCATGGCTTAAGTTTGGTCAAAGCATGAGGCACATTGTTGGGTACTTGCTCTGCTTGCTTTTAAGCCCCTCGCTGTGGGCCAGCGATGCCATGCCCGCCACGCCATCCGCGGCCACTGCTGACGCAGAACGTGGCCGCAAATTGTTGCTGGCCAGGCACGACACTGGCTGTTTGTTGTGTCACCAAGCGCCTGGCTTGAAAGACGGTGGCGAGATGGGGCCCTCTCTTAAAGATGTGGGCACCCGCCTCAGCCCAGATCAAATTCGCCAGCGCATTGCCGACCCCAGAGTACAAAACCCGCAAACTTTTATGCCATCCTATTTCAGTACAAAAGGTCTGCATAATGTAGCCAAACCACTTCAAGGCAAAACCGTTTTGACCGAGCAAGCTTTGGAAGACATCATTGTCTATTTACTCAAGAACCCTTCATGATGCCAACTGTATTTTCTCGCCGCCAATCTATCGCGCAACTTCTTAAAACAGTGGTGGCTGCCAGCATGGGCACATTGTTGTCGGGTGCAGCCAAAGCACAGGTCGACAAACTCACCATCACGGGTTTGTCTGAAGCGCGGTTGCGAACTTTTGAAGAAATGGTCAGGCCCTTTGTGCAAAACCAAGAACTGAAAAAAGAGAACGTAAGCTTGTCGCTGCCCATGTTGGCTGACAACGGCCACATGGTGCCCTTGAGTTTGAAGATCGACAGCCCCATGACTGAAGCCGAACACATCACCCATGTGTACCTGATCTCACAACGCAACCCCGTGCCTTTGATGTCGAAATTTGTCATGGGACCATGGAACGGGCGAGCCGACTTAAGCACTCGGGTTCGTTTGTCTGGCAACCAAAGCGTGATCGCACTGGCCAGACGCTCGGACGGCAACTTTATTTATGACGTGCAAGAGGTGGTGGTCACCGAAGCGGCTTGTGTGGACAACGGCTGATGACTTCCGCACGCTTACAAATGCCTCCCCGCATTACCCAAGGTGATGTCTTCAAAATTCGTTTGCTGGTCAACCATCCCATGGACAGCGGCTTTTTGCGCGATATCGATGGCGTATTGATTCAACGCAACATCATCCGACACCTGCTGTGCACCTTGAACGGCAAAGAAGTGTTTCGGGTCGAGCCCACCACGGGCGTTTCTGCCAACCCCTTTATTGAGTTTTATTTGCGCGCCACAGAGTCGGGTGACATGCTGTTTCGCTGGGTTGACGACAAAGCCTATATCGGCGAGTTGCGTCACAGCTTAGTGGTTGAAGCGGCCAACGCCTCCAAGCCCAGCGGCAACTGAAACCTGGCATGCAAGGGACCGCGAGCAAAGTTGTTTTCAATTGGCGTTATCTGCTGGTTTGGCTTTTGGCTGGCGTTTGTATGGCCTCCCCCTTGAGTGCCCAGCAACGCATCATCGCCTTAGATAAATTGCAATCGGGCTTGGATTTTTCTGGCGCGGAAGTGCAGTCCTTGCAAGCCGATGAGTTTGCCAACCCTGGCAATATTGCTTTAGACACGGGCAATAAACTGTGGCGCAAGCCCGATGGCAAAAGCAACAAAAGCTGCCAATCCTGCCACGGTGACATAGGCGGCATGAAGGGCATCTCTGCTCGCTATCCAGCGGTCGACAAAGCCAGCGGCAAGTTATTCAACTTGGAAGACCGCATACGCCAATGTCGCACAAAAAACCAAAAAGCCTCAGTGTGGCCTTATGAGTCTGATGAGTTGCTTGCCCTGAGCTTGGCGGTGACGTTCACTTCGCGTGGCATGCCTTTGCAAGCGCAAATCGATGGCGCAGCGAAAAGCCATTTTGAAAACGGTCAACGCATTTTCATGACCCGCCAAGGGCAAATGAACTTGGCCTGCACGAATTGCCACGACCAGCACTATGGTCAAAAGCTTTATACCGACCCCTTAAGCCAAGGCCAAGCCAATGCCTATCCGCTCTACCGCATCGACTGGCAACGGGTTGCCTCTCTGGAGCGGCGCTTGCGTTTTTGCTACACCGGCGTGAGAGCGGAAATTCCCCCTTGGGGACATACCGACATACGCGACATCAGCCTGTACTTGATGTGGCGCGGCCAAGGCCTGCTGGTGGAAGCACCAGCTGTACGCAAATAAGCCAAGCCTATAAAGTGGCCAAGACCTTGGCCCACAAAGCAGGCGTCACCTTGGGGCTCACACCAAACCAAGAAGCAAACGCCGGTCTGGCTTGGTGCAGCAACATGCCCAGACCATTGACTGTGGGGTTACCTTGGGCCGCAGCGCGCTTGAGCAAATCAGTTTGCAATGGGGTGTAAACAATGTCGCAGACCAAAGCCTGTGCAGACAAAGCATCAAGGTGCACATCAAGTGCCGCTTGTCCTTGCATACCTTGCGTGGTGGTGTTGACCAACAGCGCAGCACCCTCGAGTGCAGCATGACGCTCTGCCCAGTCAAAGGCTGTGACCCTTGGGCCAAACTCCTGCGCCATGTCAAAGGCTTTGTCCCTGCTGCGGTTAAGCAAACGAATTTCAGGCACGCCTGCATCGACCAAGGCCCAGACCACGGCACGCGCCGCTCCGCCCGCACCCAAGACCACCGCTGCCCCCGCGTCGGCTTGCCAACTGCTTTTGGCTTCATGCAAACTTTGTATAAACCCAAATGCATCTGTATTAGAGCCATACAAACTGCCATCGGCTCGCACCGACACGGTGTTGACTGCGCCTATGCGTTGGGCCACCGGGTCGGTTTCGTCCAGCCAAGGCAAGACCTCAATTTTGTGCGGCAAAGTGAGATTGCAGCCGGCAAACCCCAAAGCTTTCAAGCCCGTCAAGGCCTGCGATAAATGCGCGGGGTTAACAGCCAAAGGAACATAGGCACCCAGCAAGCCATGCTCGGCAATCCAGTGTCCGTGGATAAGGGGTGACCTCGAATGGGCAATGGGCCAACCCATTACCCCAGCCAAAATAAACGAAGAAGTTGCCATAAGATCGCAAGCATATCTCCAGTAAGCATGTGAAACAATCAGGCCAGTTCAGTCAACCCTTTATAAATGCAAGCCGTCACGCCAACCTCTGTTGCTAGATTCCATCATTTCTTAGCGCAACTCACGCGTTTGGTGGATGCTGCGCCTGCTGAACCCGCACTGCTATCGCAAGGGCGTCAATACCTCAGCGAGCTTATTTCCAACGACGACTGGTTGCCTCCCGAGTTTGCGCAAGCCCATTCACAGTATTACCAACAGTATTTGCTTTACGCCGATCCACAAAACCGTTTCTCGGTGGTGAGCTTTGTTTGGGGCCCAGGTCAAGCCACGCCCATCCATGACCATACGGTGTGGGGAATGGTCGGCATATTGCGTGGTTCAGAGTCTTGTCAACCTTACAGCCGCATGTCCGATGGCCGTTGGGCGCCAGCAGGTTTTCAAATTGATATGCAGGCAGGTGACATCGAGGCCGTCTCGCCCCGCATAGGCGACGTCCACAAGGTATGGAACGCCTCCACCCATAAAGTCTCGGTCAGCATCCATGTGTATGGCGGCAATATTGGTTTGATCGAACGCCACAGCTACCGCGAGGACGGCACACGCAGCACGTTTGTGTCTGGCTATTCCAATGTGCCTGCCAGCGCAGAACTCAAAACGCCGCCGCCCGACATTCACCCTGCGCCCCCCGTGACACCAACACCCTTGGCAAGCCCAGATGCGGTGCAGCCAACGGCCCCTGCCGAGCAAAATGCTGCTGAAGCGCTTTCTGAGCCCTCACACCCCTACCCTGTGAGCAGCTACGTCCAAATCAGAGAAGCCTTGCTGAACAAGCAGGAAATCGCGCTTGTCGATGTGCGCGAAGAAGACCCCTACGCCCAAAGCCATCCTTTGTTTGCCATCAACCTGCCGCTGGGTCGCATGGAGTTAGATGCATGGCGTCGACTGCCGCGCCGCGATACACCCATAGTGGTTTATGACAATGGCGAAGGTTTGGCTTTGCAGGCGATACCGGTGCTCGAACGCCTTGGCTATACCCAGTTAAGCGTTTTGCAAAACGGGCTTGCGGGGTGGGCCGCAGCCGGTGGCGAGTTATTTCGAGACGTCAATGTGCCCAGCAAATCATTTGGCGAACTGGTGGAGTCGCAACGCAAAACGCCTTCTTTTTCAGCCCATGAAGTCAAAGCTTTGCTCGACAGAAAGTCCGATGTGGTGGTGCTTGATGCGCGTCGTTTTGATGAATACCAAACCATGAGCATTCCAGGCGCGATCAGCGTACCAGGGGGCGAATTGGTGCTTCGCGCACGTTCTCTCGCACCCAGTCCGACCACCCGCATCATCGTCAACTGTGCCGGTCGCACGCGCAGCATCATCGGCGCGCAGTCCCTCATCAATTCCGGCATTCCCAACCCCGTGTGTGCTCTGCGCAATGGCACCATCGGTTGGACCTTAGCGGGTCTGGACTTGGTCAAAGGCGCCAGCCAAAGCTTTGGCGACATCAGCGACAACGATCGCAGCAAAGCCGCAGCCTCTGCACTGGCTTTGTTGTTTCGCGCAGGGGTTGCTCGGGTGGACGCTCAAACCGTCAACCAATGGTTGTCTGAAACCCATAGAACCACCTATGTCTTCGATGTACGCACACCTGAAGAATTCGCCCAAGGCCATTGGCCAGGTGCTGTGAGCGCGCCGGGCGGCCAACTGGTGCAAGAAACCGACCACTTCATCGGTGTGCGCGGCGCAAGGGTGGTGCTCTATGACGACGACGGCGTGCGGGCCAGCATGGCCGCCTCTTGGTTAGCCCAAATGGGTTGGCAAGTCGCGGTGATGAAAGACTTGCGTGCCGAAGACTTGCACGGCAAAACCCAATTTTCTGAAGATGATCTGCCGCACACGCTCGCCCCTGTGGCCGTGGTGGACCCGCCCACCCTTAAAACATGGCTGGCCAACCGCAGCAACCTGAGCATGGTCATCGATGTCGGCGACAGCGCCACCTATGTCAAGCGCCATATTCCGGGGGCATGGTGGTTGTTGCGCTCGCAACTTGCCCAAGACTTCAGCCGTGTTCACAAAGCAAATCGTTATATCCTCACCTGTGGGGACGGCCGCCTTTCGCGCTATGCGGTGGCCCAACTGCAACCGCTGTTACGCTCTGGCGTGGAAGTGCTGTGGTTGCCTGGCGGCAATGCCGCTTGGCAAGCAGCGGGCTTTAGCACCCAACAAGGTGAATCGTATTTGGCCAGTCCTCGCATAGACCGATACCGTCGCCCGTATGAGGGCACGGACAACGCAGACCAAGCCATGCAAGCCTATCTGGACTGGGAATACGGATTGGTCGAGCAATTGAAACGCGACGGCACGCACCACTTCAAGGTTATTTGACGCCGCATGGAAACCGCTTGGGTTGCACTGGCACTCACCCTCAAAGTTGCTGGTTGGGCAACAGCCATTAACTTGGTGTTGGGAGTTGCGGTTGGCTACGCCTTGTCGCGTTGGCGTTTTGTGGGTCGCGATGTCATCGATGCCTTGCTGACACTTCCCATGGTCTTACCACCTACTGTTTTAGGCTACTACCTTTTGGTTGTGTTGGGGCGCCATGGTGCTGTGGGTCAATGGCTGAAAGAGCATTTCGGTATCCAGCTTATTTTCACTTGGCAAGGCGCTGTGATTGCGGCGAGCATCGTGGCTTTTCCACTGGTGTTCAAAGCAGCGCGGGCCGCATTTGAAAATGTAGAGCCCACTTTAGAACAAGCCGCAAGGGTACTGGGCTTGAGTGAACTGGCGGTGTTCTTTCGCGTTACCTTGCCGCTGGCTTGGCGCGGCATCATGTCGGGTACCTTGCTGGCTTTTGCCCGTGCCACAGGAGAGTTTGGGGCGACATTGATGGTGGCCGGCAGCATTGCAGGAGAAACCCAAACACTGTCTATCGCGGTATACGAAGCGGTGCAAGCAGGGCAAGACCAAACCGCCCACTTTCTGGTGCTGGTCACATCCATCAGTTGCATGGCCATACTTTTGGGCGCGGGCTACTTGGCACCCGGGCGTGTGGCAGGTCAGGCCAATCGAGGTTGGCGATGAGGTGGCAAGTGCAAGTGCAAAGGCGCTTAGGTCATGCAGGGTCTGTGTTCGAACTCGACATTGCGTTTCAAAGCGACGCACAGCGACTGGTGCTGTTTGGTCCCTCGGGCGCAGGAAAAACCCAAACGCTCATGATGATGGCGGGTTTGAACACCCCCAGCCAAGGGCGGGTGGTGTTTCAAGACCAAGTTGTTTTTGATTCTCAGCAAAGCATCAACCTTGCGGCTCGCCAAAGAGGACTGGGTTATGTGTTCCAAGACTATGCTTTGTTTCCTCATTTGACAGTCCGACAAAACATAGGCTTTGCATTAAAGCAAGGCTTGCAAAACCCAAGCCTTGCGCATGAGGATTCATCGGTCGCGCATTGGACGCAGGTGTTTCAGTTGCAAGCCGTGAGCGAGCTTTACCCCGAGCAACTCTCGGGTGGGCAACGCCAGCGCACGGCCTTGGCCCGAGCGCTGGTGGCCAAACCACGCGCACTTTTACTCGATGAGCCTTTTGCGGCCATGGACCGGCCTTTGCGACAGCGACTGCGTGAAGAGTTACTGCAACTTCAAACCGAATTGGCTTTGCCTATGGTGCTCATCACCCACGACGAGGAAGATGTGCAAGCCTTTGCCCAACAAGTGATTCAAGTGGATAAAGGGCGCGTAATTAGCGACGCCAACCCATACGACTGAGCAAGCTATCGCGCTTGACAAATTGGTGCCAAAGGGCTGCCAACACATGCAAGATGATGAGCATCATGAAGACAAAAGCGGTGATTTCATGCACCTCACTGAGGATTTCTTTAGCCTCTGGCCAAGGCTCCAGCAGTTTGGGTAAGGCCAAGCCAAAAAATTTGACTGGGTACTGCGAAAAATTTGAACCGATAAAACCCGATAACGGCAAGACAAGCATGCACACATACAACAGCCTATGGGCCAGCTTGCCCAGCTTGTTTTGTAAATCGGTGTTACCCGTGGGCGGGGCGGGAACTGAGTGAGTCACTCGCCAACCCAAGCGCCACAAAATCAACAAGCCCAGACATATGCCTATGGATTTGTGCAAGTTAAACCATTGGGCGCGAAGGCCGGGTGGGTCTTTGGGAATG
>CAMBXY010000021.1 GCA_945871945.1 Bordetella parapertussis | reverse complement strand
TTGCAAGCCGCCGTCTTAGGACAAGACATGGGTTTGCTCAGCGAGGCAGGCATGCCCGCGGTGGCCGACCCGGGTTCTTCTTTGGTAAGAGCAGCGCACGACTTGGGCTTGACGGTGGTGCCCTTGGTGGGGCCTTGCTCTTTGTTGCTGGCATTGGCGGCCAGTGGCCTTAACGGGCAGTCGTTTGCTTTTGTCGGCTATGTGGCACAAGACGCTTCGCAGCGCAGCCAACAACTTGCCTCGCTGGAGCGGGTGGCTTTGCAAACGGGTCAAACACAAATCTTGATAGAAACGCCCTACCGCAATGCCGCCTTGATGACAGCCTTGCTGGCATCTCTTAAAGACAGCACGCGACTGGCGGTATGCAGTGGGTTGACGCTGGCGCAGATGCACATACACAGCTTGCGGGTAACCGACTGGAGGCAAGTGAGGACAACGCTGGACAAACACACGCCGGTGGTGTTTGCTTTTGGGCCCTGAGGCCTTTCGAGGCAAAACTAGCGCAAATGGGGCACTGAATTCAATGAGGCTTTCACCACCGCTTCGCCAAAGGCCGCGCCAAAGCGTTTGACAAGGCGCTCGGCCACATTGTCTTGACGGGTGTAGTCGACGATATCTTCGGCCTTAACCACATCGCGCGCCACGCTGTCGAGCGTGCCATAGTCATCCGCCAAGCCCAGTTCTATCGATTTTTGACCGCTCCAAAACAAGCCGCTGAATGTTTCTGGCGTTTCTTTCAAGCGGTCTCCTCGGCCAAGGCGCACCACCTTGATGAACTGCTGGTGAATTTCATCCAGCATGTTTTGGGCATAGGCGCGGTGTTGCTTGGACTGCGGTGTAAAAGGATCTAAAAAGCCCTTGTTTTCACCCGCGGTCAACAAACGCCGTTCCACACCCACTTTGTCCATCAAACCGGTGAAGCCAAAGCCGTCCATCAAAACGCCAATGCTGCCCACAATGCTGGCTTTGTCGACATAAATTTTGTCCGCGCCCACCGCAATGTAATAAGCCGCAGAGGCACAGGTTTCCTCGACCACCGCATACACCGGCTTTTGGTGCAGGGCTTTGAGTCGACGGATTTCATCGTTGATCATGCCCGCTTGCACGGGGCTGCCGCCAGGTGAATTGATCAGCAACACAACGGCTTGCGCGCCTTCATCCTCAAAAGCGCTGCGTAAAGAAGTGATGATCCATTCGGCATTGGCATTGGCTTCGCTGTCGATCTCGCCCTTGATTTCAATCAAGGCGGTATGCGAAGTGGGGTTGGCCGAAATAGCGGCTTTGTTGAAGTGCGAGCTGTACCAAAACAAAGCAATCGCCAAAACCAGCCACAGCGAGCGAAAACCGATGCGCCAGCGCCTGGCCACGCGTTGCTCAGCGATTTGCGCCATCACCAAGCGCTCCAGCGTGTCGCGCTCCCAACTCGCCTCATGCGGCGGCTTGTCATTGGCAGCAGCGACGGGACTGGGCGTGTGATCGGGTGTCATGGTCAAAATTCCAAAGGCAATAAGTTGTGTGCAGTATGCCAGTGCACCACGCCATGCATTTCTGAAAGGGTAATTTTCACCAGACCGCCACGACACGGGCCACCCACACAGTCCCCCGTGTCAGGCGCGTAGGTGGCGCCATGGGTGGCGCACAGCAGCCAACGCCCATCGGGGTCAAAAAACCGGTCTGGTTGGTAATCCATTTCCATGGCGATATGGCTGCAGCGGTTCAAGTAGGCATGCACCTGCCCCTCAAAACGCACCGCAAAAGCGCGGCAGGTCTGGCCGGCATAAAGCACATCGAAAGGCACGGCCAGCCCGCCGTCTTGCAGGTCAGCGCTGTTACAAAAAGCGATGGCTTTAGGCATGGTCTTGCAACCAAGCATGCAGTTCAGCCACGCTGTGCACCACGGCGCGTGGGCGCAAATCTTCCAAGCCCGAAGGGCCGTGTGCGCCGTAACTCACCCCCACACTGGCGCAGCCGGCGTTGTTGGCCATTTGCAAATCATGGGTGGTGTCGCCAATCATCAAGGTGCGTTCGGGTACGACGCCCAACTCGGTCATTAATTCATGCAGCATGCGTGGATCGGGCTTGCCAGCGGTTTCGTCTGCGGTGCGAGAAGCATCAAAAATACCGCGTAAAGCCACTTGGTGCAAAGCCTCATCCAAGCCCTTGCGACTTTTGCCCGTGGCAACCGCCAATAAATGCTGGCGTTCATGCAAGGCTTGCAGCAATGGCAAGACGCCTTCAAACAATGACAAATCGTTGTGGTGCTGGGCATAGTGGTGGCGATAGCGCTCACCCAGCAGCGGGTATTTTTCTTTGGGCACATCCGGCGCGGCATGGGCCAGCGCCGGCATCAAGGCCATGCCAATCACATAGGCGGCTTGCGCTTGGCTGGGGGTTTGTCCACCCACATCGGTGACCGCGGCTTGGATGCAGCGCACGATGATCTGGGTAGAGTCATACAAAGTGCCATCCCAATCGAAGGCAATCAAGTCAAATTGGCGTGGGCGGTGGGGGTTGGACATGGTCAACAAACTCTTGTAATTCGGGGGGCAAATCGGCTTGCAAGGTTTGCGGCTTGCCCAAGCTGGGATGGATGAACTGTAACCGCCAAGCATGCAAGAACATGCGCTTCAAGCCCTGGCTGGCCAAGCGCTTGTTCAAGCTGAAGTCGCCGTATTTGTCGTCCCCCACGATGGGATAGCCTTGGCTGGCCAAGTGCACCCTGATTTGATGGGTGCGCCCGGTTTTGATGGTCACTTCCAGCAAGCTGTAAGCACCCACCAAACGCGCCACCCGCACCAAGGTGATGGCGCGTTGCGCGCCGGCATCGGTCAGCGCGGCCACGCGCACCCGCCGTTCGCCCTCGCCCACGCCGTCGGGCAACAAATAGCGCTGCAAGGGCAAATCGATGACTTTTTTGTTCGACGGCCACTGCCCATGCACCAAAGCCAAATAGGTTTTGCCGGTTTCGCGGTCGCGGAACTGGTCTTGCAAGCGGGTGAGTGCACTGCGTTTTTTGGCCACCAGCAACACACCCGAGGTTTCACGGTCTAGCCTGTGTACCAACTCCAGCATGCGGGCGGCAGGTCTGGCTTGGCGCAGCTGCTCAATCACCCCAAAGCTCACACCGCTGCCGCCATGCACCGCCACGCCGGCGGGTTTGTTGATGGCGAGCATATGGTCATCTTCCATCAGGATAGGAAATTCGCGACCCGGAACCACCGGCGCATCTGCGGCGGGCGTAGCCACCCTCACCGGCGGCACACGCACCACATCGCCGGTTTGCACACGCGTTTCAGCGCTGGCTCGGCCCTTGTTAACCCTCACCTCGCCGGTGCGGATGATGCGGTAGACATGGGTTTTTGGCACGCCCTTGAGGAAGCGAATCAGGAAGTTATCCAAGCGCTGACCGGCTGATTCTTCATCCACAGTCAAGGCTTGGACGGCCGCGGCAGCAGGGGTTTGTTCAGCGTCTATAATGTTCTTCACCAGTGCCAGGTTCTAAGTGCTTGATTTGAATAAGAGATTAGAGCACGTCCTACCCACACTGAGAGGTCGATGCCCAATGTGGCCGCCGGATGCCCAACCGCCCTTTGCGGTTTGCCCTGCACCACATAACGAGCCGATGCCTTGGAAAAGATTGAAACGAAATACCCCAGCTGCCGGTTTACGTTAAACCGTCAGAGGATCACAGCGAGATTGAAGAGCATGAATCTGGTGTTGGTTATGTTGAAATTTTGTTTGGCTTGGCTGTTGCCTGCGCCAGTCACGAACACTTCACGCCCCCGCACCCGCTTTGCCTCGAACCCGCTGGCGCCCCAAGCCCAGCCTGTTCCCATTCGTATCACGCCAGACCATCCCCCCCAGGTACCTCGTCGCCATTAAAGGCGACTGTTTCTGTAGCTGTTCGGTTCACGTTTCTCTTTTCCCTGCATTGTCTTGCGGCATCGTTGGTCCTGAATGGGCCTTTGTTGTTGTCATGCTAAGAAAAGGAACGCATCATGAAACGGATGCTAATTAATGCCACCCAGGCCGAAGAGCGCCGGTTGGCTATCGTCGATGGACAAAAGCTCCTCGACTATGAAATCGAAATTGAAGGGCGCGAACAGCGCAAAGGCAATATTTACAAAGCGGTGGTCACCCGTGTCGAGCCCTCCCTAGAGGCTTGTTTTGTCGACTACGGCGAAGAGCGCCACGGCTTTTTGCCCTTCAAAGAAATCTCCAAACAGTATTTCTCTTCCAATGTATCTGCTTCCCAAGCCCGCATTCAGGACGTGATTAAAGAAGGTCAGGAAATGCTGATCCAAGTGGAGAAGGAAGAGCGCGGCAACAAAGGCGCAGCCCTGACCACCTTCATCAGCTTGGCAGGCCGCTATGTGGTTCTCATGCCCAACAACCCCAGAGGTGGTGGCGTCAGCCGTCGCATCGAGGGTGACGACCGCGCTGAACTCAAAGAAGCCATGGACCAGTTGGAATACCCCAATGGCATGTCCATCATTGCCCGCACAGCTGGCATTGGCCGAAGCGCCCCCGAGTTGCAATGGGACTTGAACTACCTCTTAAAACTGTGGTCGGCCATTGACGGTGCCAGCGGCAGCAAAGGCGCGTTCTTGATTTACCAAGAATCCAGCTTGGTGATCCGTGCCATTCGCGACTACTTTAACAACGACATCGGCGACATCCTGATCGACACCGATGACATTTACGACCAAGCCCAGCAGTTCATGGCGCATGTCATGCCCGAGCATGCGGCGCGTGTGAAGCGTTACCGCGATGAAACCCCGCTGTTCTCGCGCTTTCAAATCGAGCACCAAATCGAGTCGGCCTATGCCCGCACGGTGAACCTGCCGTCCGGCGGCGCGATTGTGATTGACCACACCGAGGCCTTGGTGTCGGTGGATGTGAACTCGGCGCGCGCCATCAAAGGCGGCGACATCGAAGAGACCGCCACCCGCACCAACTTGGAGGCCGCCGACGAAGTGGCCCGCCAGATGCGCTTGCGCGACTTGGGTGGTTTGATCGTCATCGACTTCATCGACATGGACGAGTCGAAAAACCGTCGCGAGGTGGAAAACCGCTTGCGCGATGCCTTACGCCAAGACCGTGCCCGCGTGCAGTTTGGCACCATCAGCAAATTCGGCTTGATGGAAATGAGCCGCCAGCGCTTGCGCCCGGCCTTGAGCGAAGGCGCGTCGATTCCCTGCCCCCGTTGCGGCGGCTCGGGCCATGTGCGCGACACCGAAAGCTCGGCGCTGCAAATTTTGCGCATCATCCAAGAGGAGTCCATGAAGGACAACACGGCCGCGGTGCACGCCCAAGTGCCGGTGGAAGTGGCATCATTCTTGTTGAACGAAAAACGCTCTGAGATTGCCAAGATCGAGTTGCAACAGCGCACCCATGTGATGCTGATTCCCAACAAGGGACTGGAAACGCCCAACTACAAACTCGAGCGCTTAAAGCACGACGACCCGCGTTTGGACAATATCCAAGCCAGTTACAAAATGGCCGAGGAGATTGAAGATCCGACCGCTGTCACCCGTCGCTCGCAAGAACCGACCAACAAACAAACACCGGTCATCAAAGGCGTCTTGCCCGATTTGCCTGCACCGCACGCCGAGCCTCGTGCAGCCAAGCCCGAAACAGCCGCACCTGCTGCCGCCGCCAGACGTCCAAGCCAAGCCCCAGCCGCAGCTGAAAAAGGCTTTTTTGGATGGTTGAAAAACTTATTCAGTGCAGAACCCGCTGCAGAGCCAGTCAAACCCGCAACCGGCGACAAGCCCGCCCGCACAGGCGAGCGACGCGAACCCCGCAGCGGCGACAACCGACGCGGCGGTCAACGCCGTGGCGAAACACGTCGCGGCGAAGGACGCGGCGAAGGACGCGGCGAAGGAAGGGACGAGCGTGCCACCGAAGCCAAGAGCGACAGCGCTCGCAGCGAACGTCCGGAAGGCGCTCGTGGACGTGGCCGAGGCGATCGCCCTGACGGTCGCCGTCGCCAAGAAGTTGCCACGACAGAAGCTGCGAACACAACTGTTTCAGCCGAGGCTTTGGCACCCAACGGCGAGACCACCGAGGGCGCTGCGCGTGAAAAACCCGAAGGCCGCCGTGGTCGTGGTCGACGCGGTGAGCGTCCAAGCCAATCCGCGTCGCAAGCACAAATTCCCTTCAGCGAAGACACCCTGGTGCCCAACACAAACGAAGCGGATGAGCAAACTGCCTCTGAACAAGTTGCATCAGCGACACAAGCCGCAAACGCGCCCAGCGAAACCGGCGAGCGCGTGAGCGAGCGAAGAGAAAAGCGTAACCGTGACCGCTATGGCCGCGAACGCGGACCACGTGCTGAAAAGTCTGATGACTCAGGTTCAAACAGCGCCGAGAACGCTTGGTCACCTGCGCAAGCAGCGCCCTTTGCTGCAGCTTCAGCAGCGCCGGCCCCAGCGGTCTCCTCCGTCCAGCGCATGCCGCTCATCACTTCATATGCGCTGCCAATGGAACAGATGCACCAAGTTGCCTCTGGCAGTGGCCTGGAGTGGGTGAACTCCAACCCTGAGCGCATCGCGCACGTTCAAGCGGCGATTGCTGCTGAGCCCCAAGCAGTGCATGTGCCGCGTGTGCGTCCAGCGCCTGTTGTCATCGATGAAGGTCCATTGGTTTTGGTAGAAACCAAGAGGGATTTGCGTCAAATGCCTATGCCTTTTGACGAGAGTTCAGCGGCGTCTTAAAAACAGTTCAAGCGCTGGCGGAGAGTTTCCAACACGCCAACGCTTGCGCTTGATCACCTTTTTGTTCGGCCAGTTCGGCCAAGGCGCGCCAAGCACTTCGCTTTAATTCGCTCGACGGCAAACGCGGCGCAGCTTGCTCCAACAGTTGCGAGGCCTTGCCCCACAAACTGTGGCGCAAACAAAGCATGCCGCTCAGGTATTGCAACTCCACGCTGCGGGGATTGGCCAAGCGTGATTGCTCGACACGCGCCAACCACTCGCTGTCAGGGGTTAAATTTTGTAAAGCTTGGGCCAATACCTCTGTGAAACGGTGACGCACAGGGTTGTCGCTGCGCTCATCGGTGGGTTGCGAGAGGGCTTCCCATACCGGCAACAACCATTGCAAAGCCAAGCCTGCATCGCCATGAAAACCCAGCAAGCGCTTGGCAGCATGTGCAGCCACTTCTGGCATGGCTTTCTCGGTGGCTTGAAACAGTCGCCAAGTGGCTTGCAGCTGATGTGCGTCACGACAATCATCGATGCCAGCCATGGCCAAGCCGCGCATCAGACTGATGGCTGCAGTTGAAGAAAAAGCGCCGTGTTTGGCCAATAAGCGGGCGGTATCTAAGGCCGGCAAATGCATCAATCCCAAGCGATCCGCCTTGAGACGCAGGCGCAAGGCCAAAGTGCGCCGCGCCGTGCCAAGCGGCAATTGGCTTAAAAACTGGTGCGCGCTGCGTTCATTGCGGTCATGCAAGGCCCATCGTGCAGCGCTCAAACGAGCCGCGTCTTGCACCTCAGTGCGCAGCGATCCACTCAGCCCTTGGTGGGGCTGAAAAAGTTGTTGCACATGTTCATCCCGCGCTTTTTCGTCACGCAGCACATGCGCACTTTCGGCGGCCAACATATGCAACACGCTGCGCATGAGCGCCAAACTGTTTTTTTGCGGGCCCGCATCCTCGATGGAAAGTAATTCATCGACATGCGACAAACCTTGCAATGCGGCTTTACGCGATCTGAGATAGCGCCCCGTTACCCAGCCAATCTGCGCATTGAGCAAGTGCGCCTGCGCGCTGCGTTCACGTTGCTGTAAGCGCCAACGCCTCGCCTGCTGGGGCAAAACCCAAAAACTCGCCACGCCGCGAAGAGCCGCATACAGCAAAGCAAAGAAAGCTGTCAGGCCCATCAACACCAAATTGAGCGAGAGGTCGACTCGGTAGGGCGGCACAAACACAGTGACTGTGCCAACTTGTTGACTCAAACCCAAGGCCAGTGCCGCAGCAAACGCAAACAAGGCCAAAAGCCATATCGCCAAACGCATCTCAGCGCCCCGCCGCCGCTGTGGCCAGCGCTGAGAGGGAGTTGTCTAAGCGTGGGATTTCAATTTGCCGCAATTGGTTTTGGGTTTGCTTGAGCAAGGACAGGGTGGTCATGCCTTGACGTCCAGAGACATCAAAAAAACGACGCATATCGCGTTCGACCAATTGCAAATCATCCCGCGACGCCGCTGTTTGTCTGGCCAACAAACCCAAGCGGGCGTTGAGCAAACGCAGTTTCAAATTTTCACGCGCAAAAAAACTTTGCTCAGGCGACAACAATACCGCCTCGGGTTGGTCGATACGGCTGACACGCACCAAACTGCTGAGTTCGGCCCAAACACTGCTGCCCAAGGCCGACCATTGGCTTTCACGCCAAACCTGCTCCCACAAATTACCCACGGGTTTGAGCGATGCTGGCGGGGCTTTGTTTTTGCTGCCAACCGCATTGAGCAAGGGAAGCTCCTCGACCAAAACCACCAGCTCATCGAGTTTGTTCAGCAAGTTAGGTGTATCGATGACGCTGACCGACTGAACGCGGTCAATATCGCTTTGCAAGGCACGCAACACGGGATTGAGCCGCGGTTGAGGCGCCTTGCTCAAACGCTTTTGCGCGCTTTGCAAAGCCGCTAAGAGGGGTTGCAAACTGCCTGTCAATTCAGCTTGCTGTTGCGCCAAACTCAAGGCTGACTCTATATCGACCACCATGTTCTCGTCTCTGGAACGAGACAGGCTTTGCATCAATTCTTCAAGTTGACTGCGTTGCAAAGCCACTTCGCTCAAACGGCTGTCGAGCAAGGCCACACGGGCAGCGGTTTCATTGGACAAGTCTTGGGCGTTTTTAGCCAAGCTGTTGGCTTGCATGGACAACTGTCCAGCGTCGGCGCTTTGTCTGGCCAATTGTTCTTGAATCAGGCTGAGTTTTTGCCACAACATCACTGCCAAGGCCAAGGCGAGAACAGCAACCAAGCCCACAAGATTGCCCACATAAGCACGCCACTTGGGGCGTGAGAGCACAAGGGCGTCCGCGACGGGAGGGCTTAGGGGCGTTTGTCCAGACTCACTGCTCATGCCTGCGATTCTAATGAGGCAAGCAATTCTGCCAAATTGGGTCTGCAAAAAATAACTTTACCCATGCCCATGTCTTTGGCAGTTTGCGCAATACGCGCATGGGTTGCCATGGCGCGGGTCGCGCTCCAGTCTTGCTGGGGCATCAAGCTGGCCAAGTTGTCCAAGGCTTGGGAGCTGCTGAATAACCAAATGCTGCCGTCTTTCGCGGCTGTCTGCGCTTCTTGCAAACGGGTTTTGTCCCACTGCGGCATGGAGCGCTGGTAGACCGACAAAATTTCAACCGGAATCTGCTTCAATATCAATTGACGCAACAACCAGTCGCGCCCTGCCCCTTGCGAATTGACATCGGCTTGATCTGCATCACTGCCACGCAACAGCAACACCGGCCGCATGGGCTGGAGTTTGGCTTGAACCACAGCCCACAAAGATTCCGTATCGAACTGGGCGGCGTCGGGCGGCGGAGAGTCGATCAAACTGTGGTGCACGCCCACCTCGAGCAAAGCCTGATGGGTGCCGGGTCCTGTGGCCCAGCAACGCGTCATGCCCCAGCCCGCTTTGGGCTTGGTCGAACCCAGGGCATTGGTGACTGCAGCGCGGCTGACGAACATCACAGCTTGGTAGCCGTGCCATGCATCGAGCACGGTTCGCAGGCGCATCACATCGGTCATGGGATTGACTTCGATGAGGGGCCAGTTTTTGACCCGGTGACCGGCTTTTTGTAAACCTCGGGCCCAGGTCACACCTTCGGCTGCGGGTCGGGTGAGGATGAGGTCAAAAGCAAAACTGGCTGTGTGAAACATATGCGCCAGAGCAAAGGCTGTTCAGGCTGCGCCCAAGGCACGCAGTTGAGCGGCCACTTGCAGGCCAAGTTGCTCGGCCTCGGCCAGCGTAGTCACATCAGATGCCGCATGGGCTTTGATCAGTGGCGCAAACAAATCCTCAGGGTTGCCCCATGCGGCGTCCAAGCTCAGGTGTTGCTTGTGTAAAGTGGCATGCGCTGCCAAGGGCATGGAACAACTGCCGCCCATGGCGCGGCTGACCGCACGCTCGGCAGCCACGGCCAACCAAGTGGTTTGATCGGCCAAAGGCGCCAACAGCGTGCGCACTTCTTCGCGGTGGCTTTGAATTTCAATGCCTAAAGCGCCTTGACCTGCTGCGGGCAGCATCTCGGTGATAGCAAAAATATGGCGAATGCGCTCGGACAAACCCAAGCGCTTCAAGCCGGCCGCAGCCAACACAATGCCCGCATATTGGCCTTCATCGAGCTTGCGTAAACGGGTGTCCAAATTGCCGCGCAAGGGCTCAATCTGCAAGTCGGGGCGCAAAGAGCGCAACAACACCGTGCGCCTCAAGCTAGAGGTACCCACCACTGCGCCTTGGGGCAAGTCTTGCAGCGTGGCGAAATGCGGCGAAACCCAAGCGTCGCGAGGATCTTCGCGCACCATCACGCAAGCCAAGGCAAAGCCTTCGGGCATGTCCATAGGAACGTCTTTAAGGGAATGCACGGCTAAATCGGCGCGGCCTTCTTCCAACGCCACTTCGAGTTCTTTGACAAACAAGCCTTTGCCGCCGACTTTGCTCAGTGACCGGTCGAGGATTTGATCGCCCTGTGTGGTCATACCCAAAATTTCCACTTTGCAGCCTTGCGCTTGCAGCAGGTCTTGCAGGTGATGGGCTTGCCACAGAGCTAAACGGCTTTCGCGGGTAGCGATGGTGAGGTGAACAGTGCTCAAAATAGGGCTTAGGTTAATGAAATTTTCCGTGCGAATGCTAGCATGTGAGTAACCATGGTTTCCCCTAGAGATGAGCTAACTTCATGACCCAGCCCACTGCCCGTCCACGCACTGCCAAACCATTGTCGTCTCACGAACAACCCTTGGTCGAGGACATCCGTTGGCTGGGGCGAATCTTGGGCGACGTGATTCGGCAGCAAGAAGGCGACCAAGCCTTTGGCTTGATCGAACATATCCGGCGACTGTCGGTGACTTTTCGCCGGGACGCAGACGCCTTGGCGGACAAGGCCTTGAAAAAGCAGTTGGCGTCGCTCTCTAGCGAGCAAGCGGTGAGCGTGATTCGCGCCTTCACTTATTTCAGCCACTTGGCCAATTTGGCCGAAGACCAGCACCATATTCGCCGCCAGCAAGTGCACGACCGCGCGGGCGATGTGCATTCAGGCAGTGTGGCGCAAGCCTTGAGCAAACTCAAAACCGCGGGCTGGACCACCAAAGCCATTCGCCAAGCCTTAGACAGCGCACACATTTCCCCCGTGTTGACCGCCCACCCCACCGAGGTGCAGCGCAAAAGTATTTTGGATGCCGAGCGCGGCATTGCCCACAGCTTGCAAGAGCGCGACGCCATCACCTCGCGCCCAGTTGATGCCACCACCCAGCGGTCCTTGGCACAGATTGACGCCCAAGTACGTGCGCGCGTGCTGCAACTGTGGCAAACCCGTTTGCTGCGATTCACCAAGCTGACTGTGGCCGATGAGATAGAAAATGCCATGGGCTATTACGAGTCTACTTTTTTGTCAGAGATTCCGAAGCTGTATGCCGAGCTTGAAGCCGACTTGGGCGGCCAAGCCATAGCGCCGTTTTTGCGCATGGGCCAATGGATGGGCGGCGACCGCGACGGCAACCCCAATGTGAATGCCGACACTTTGCAATATGCGGTGCAACGCCAGTGCGAGGTGGCGCTGCGCCATTACCTAACCGAAATTCACTGGCTGGGCAGCGAGTTGTCCACCTCGGCCATGTTGGTTGGTGTGCCGCCTGCATTGCAAGCCTTGGCAAACTCGTCGCCCGACACCAACGCGCACCGCCAAGACGAGCCTTACCGGCGCAGCCTGACCTTCATTTATGCCCGCCTCGCGGCCACACTGCTTCAACTGACCGGCAAACAAGCTGCGCGCCACGCACTGCCACCGCAAAACCCCTACCCAGACGCAGCCAGCCTGCTGGCCGATTTACGCACCTTGGATGAAGCTTTAAGCGCGCAGCATGCCCAAGCTTTGGCTGTGCCGCGCTTGCGCCCACTCATGCGCGCGGTGCAGGTGTTTGGTTTTCATTTGGCCACGGTCGATTTACGCCAAAGCTCGGACCAACACGAACGGGTGGTGGCCGAGTTGCTGGAGGTGGCAGGCATACAAGCGCATTACGCCAAGCTCAAGGAAGAAGAGCGACAAAGCCTGTTGCTGCAAGTCTTGAATGACCCGCGGCCCTTGCGTATTTCCAGCCACAGTTACAGCGCGCACAGTCAGTCCGAGTTGCAGATTTTTGAAACCGCGCGTCAGGTGCGCCGTGACTTTGGCAGCGACGCCATTCGCCACGCCATCATCAGCCATACCGAGAGCGTGAGCGATGTATTGGAAGTGCTGGTGCTGCAAAAAGAAGCCGGCTTGCTGCACGGCACTTTGAAGACCGAAGCCCGCGCCGAATTGATTGTCTCGCCGCTGTTTGAAACGATTGAAGACCTGCAACAAGCGCCGCACATCATGCGCGGCTATTACGCCTTGGCAGGCGTGGCCGAGATGGTCAAACGCAGCGGCGGCGAACAAGACATCATGTTGGGCTACTCCGACAGCAACAAAGACGGCGGTATCTTCACCAGCAATTGGTCACTCTACCAAGCCGAGTTGGCTTTGGTGGATGTGTTCCAAAGCTTGGAGGCGCAACACGGTATCACCCTGCGTTTGTTCCACGGGCGTGGCGGCACCGTGGGTCGCGGGGGAGGCCCCAGCTTCGATGCAATTTTGGCCCAGCCGCCCGGCACGGTGCGCGGGCAAATCCGGCTCACCGAGCAAGGCGAAGTGATTAACTCCAAATACGCCAACCCCGCTTTGGGACGGCGTAACTTGGAAACCTTGGTGGCCGCCACGCTTGAGGCCAGCTTGTTGCAAACCCAAAAGGCCGCGCCGCGCAGCTTTATTTTGGCAGCGCAAAGTTTGTCAGAGCAAAGTTTCAAGGCTTACCGACATTTGGTCTACGACACGCCGGGTTTCACCGACTACTTTTTTGAAGCCACGCCGCTGCGCGAAATTGCCGCGCTCAATATTGGCTCCCGGCCCGCCTCGCGCAAAGCCTCGCAAAGTATCGAAGACCTGCGCGCCATTCCTTGGGGCTTCAGTTGGGGACAATGTCGTCTTGCCTTGCCTGGCTGGCTTGGTTTTGGTTCAGCCGTGCAGCAGTTTGTAGACCACCACCCCACGCTGAGCCGCGCCCAAGCGCTGACGCTTTTACGGCGCATGGACAAGCAGTGGCCGTTTTTCCGCACTCTGCTATCGAACATTGACATGGTGATGGCCAAAAGTGATTTGGCGCTGGCCTCGCGTTACGCCGAGTTGGTGAGTGATGTGCGTTTACGTAAAAAGATTTTCAAAGCGATTGAAGCCGAGTGGCACCTCACCGCGCAGGCCTTGCAACTCATCACCGGTTCTAAGCAACGGCTGGCCAACAACGCCTCGTTAGCGCGCTCTATCAAGCTCCGCTTTCCCTATATAGATCCCTTGCACCATTTGCAAGTTGAATTGATTCGTCGCCACCGTGCTGGCATCACCGACGAGCGGGCGCAGCGCGGTATTCATTTGTCTATCAATGGTATTGCGGCGGGGCTGCGCAATACCGGCTGAGGAACATCCCGTTATTGCAAGCGGGCTTGCGAGGCAAGGAAGAAAGGTTATGGTTTGCTTACGGGTGCAGCAGCCGGCGTGGTTTCTTCAGGTACATGAATTGCTTCTGCGCCATGTTTTTCACCGCCCATGTCGATGTTGCCGCCCGCTTTAAAAATCACAAACAGTGACAAAGCCGCAAACGCTATGAATCCCAATGCAATTTTCCACATGCCCGTTGTCTCCTATATGAATGGTTTCCCAGATGAGGGGTCTAGGGAGAATTTTGCATTGCAAGCCTGTGGTTTGGCTTACAAGCCAAAGACCACACCTAAAATGAGCTTATGACATCTTCCAACTCGCTAGACCGTAAATCCGAGGCTTGGTCCGCCCTTTTTTCTGAACCCATGAGCGAGTTGGTGCAGCGCTACACGGCCAGCGTGTTTTTCGACCAGCGCTTGTGGCGCGCCGACATACAAGGCAGCTTGGCGCACGCCGAGATGCTACAAGCCCAAGGCATCATCAGCGCCCAAGACTGGGCCGACATCCAACGCGGTTTGGCGCAAATCAGCCAAGACATTGAGGGCGGCCAATTTGAATGGAAGCTCGAGCTTGAAGACGTGCACCTCAATATAGAAGCGCGTCTGACCCAACTGGTGGGCGACGCGGGCAAGCGCCTGCACACCGGGCGCAGTCGCAACGACCAAGTGGCTACCGATGTGCGACTGTGGTTGCGAGGTGAAATAGACGCCATTGGCGAGTT
>CAMBXY010000020.1 GCA_945871945.1 Bordetella parapertussis | reverse complement strand
GCAGTCATCTAAAGCGAGGCAAAAATGTTCAACATCGCAAGTCTTTTCAGTCGAAATATGGGTCAACTCGATCAAGGCTTGCGTGCTTTGGCCGGTACCACAATGACTTGGTTGGCTTGGTTTGAGAGAAATGATCAGTGGATGATCATTGGTGTCATTGTCTTGCTCACCTCGATGTTGAGGTTTTGCCCAACTTATTTTGTGTTGCGATTCAATACCTTGCGGAGGGTGAAATCTCGCGAGGCTTTTTCTTGGGACGAGTTTTTGGACCGCAATGCCCCGCGTGCTGCTGCTCCTGTGGTTGAAGAACCTAAACCTTTAGAAGCGATCCCCCCTGTTATCACAAAGCCTAGGCCTTCGTTTAGCTTGCCGCCAGATTTGGCCCAGCAACTGGTCGACGATTTAAACAACAACACGCTGGATGAAATGCTGGTGCTGCGGTTTTATGAAAACTTCTTTGCTTGTCGCATCAGTATTGTTCAGCAGCACGTCAATAACTATTGCTGTGATTTTCAAGATTCCAGTCAAACCTTTGGTTTTGCAGAGCTTAAGCAGCAGTTACTCGATAAGCTCCATGCACAAATTGGTTCGCCTATTTGACCCACTAAGCGATGCCTAGCGTAAGCGGCCGGCATAACCACACAGGCAGTTGCCGCGGTTTTTGATTAGGCGGCCATGAAAGTCGCCAGTGAGAAAACAGAATTAGGCCCTGTTGGCATTTTGGGTGCTTGAAGAGGTTTAAATTTCCTGGTGTCCAATTTGGGCGCAGCGCTGGCCATTACCCCACCCCAGGCATCTTCAGGTACTTGTTGTAAGACGTCTGCCATGCTCAAACCTTGGAGTTGGTTTTCCCAAAAGCTTTGCATCAAGTTGAAAACCAAATCCTTGCTCAAATTTTCGAAACCATCACGCGGGCGCTGTTTAGGTTGATGTTCAAACTCAAAAACTTTGATTAAGTCTAAAAACATCAGTTCAGAAGGTTTGCCTTGGGGGCAGTAACCGCCGCCTGGCCCTCTGTAAGAAACAACGAAGCCGTGTTTTTTCAGCTGTGAAAACAAGGACTCCAAATAAGAGACCGACAAACCTAGGCGCTTGCTCACGGCATCCGTGGTCACAGGGCCGTTGTCTTGATGCTTACACACCCACAACAAAGTGTTGACTGCGTTTTGAGTTAATTTGGATAACATGTCTATCTCCAATGACTAAGGATTTGATAAATTCTTCGCTGGGCATTACGTGAACCACTTCTTTGACGCTAATATAGTCTTAATTTCAAATTAATTTAACAAAAAACAATATTTGAATCGTTTATTAAGGTAAAATTCGTTCAAAACCTATTCAATTAACTTGAAAGTAAAAACATATGCTGCAAAACAGCCATCCTTCAGACCAAACTCAGGGCAAGTACCGCATTGGTGCCGTCGCCAAAATTGCCGGATTGCCCGTGGCAACCTTGCGCGTGTGGGAACGCCGTTATGGGGTCGTCACGCCCCCTAAAACCGAAGGTGGGCACAGGCTTTACAGCGACCAAGAAGTGCTTAAAGTTACTTTGCTCAAAAGTTTGACGCAGCAGGGCCATGCCATCAGCACTTTGGCTGCCATGGATATTTCATCTTTACAAAGCTTGTTAAGTGAGTCACGACTAGCCATTCACGGTCATGCTGCACGTCATGTGTTGCCTGCCGTTATCTCATTGGTGGTTGTCGGTTATGGCTTGGCAAGTCGAATAGAAACCCAAAAATTCACCTTGTCATTTGGACAAGCCAGTTTGAAGGTCGTACAAGTTTTCTCGGATTTACAAGATGCTTTGACCTCAACAGATTTGCCCAGCACAGATCAGGCGTCAACCATGCTGCTGATACATCAACCCACTGTTCAGCCCTATAACGCACAAGAGATATCACGCTTACAAAATCATTTAAAGGTCAGTAAAGGCCTGCTCATATACAGCTATGCGTCGGAAACTGTGTTGCAAACCCTTAAAGAAGCGGGATTGCTGTTGCGCCGAGAGCCTGTGTCAGATGTTGATTTGAGTGACATCATTCAATCTGTTTTATTCGTCGATCCCTCTAGGCATGAGACGCAACTGTCGGCCAAAACCATTCCTGCTAGACGCTATTCAGACCAAGTCTTGCAGCGCGTGGCATCCATTCCAAACCAAGTTTTGTGCGAGTGCCCGCGCCATGTAGCTGAATTGATTTTTCAGCTCAATAGCTTTGAAAAATACAGCGCCGACTGTCTGAACAGTTCGAAAGACGATGCCAAATTGCACGCCTATCTTTCTGCTGTTTCTGGCACTGCCCGTGCATTGTTTGAAGAGGCTTTGGAGCGAGTGGCCAAGGAAGAGGGAATCGATTTGTCAGACATCAAAACTTCATGACCCGGGTGATCAACTTCAGCTCTGGACCAGCAACCTTGCCAGAGACTGTGTTGAGCCAAGCGGCTGGCGAGATGATGGATTGGCAGGGCAGCGGTATGTCGGTCATGGAGATGAGTCACCGCGGACCAGAGTTCACTCAAATTCTGTCGCAAACCCAGTCGTTGTTGAAAGAGTTGTTGGCCATTCCCGACAACTATGCGGTATTGCTATTGCAAGGGGGTGCGATTGCAGAAAATGCCATCGTCCCCATGAACCTGATTTCACGAACCGGCCATGCCGACTATGTGGTGAGTGGTAACTGGTCACTTAAATCTATGCAAGAAGCTGCGCGTTACGGGCATGTCCATATGGCCGCCACTTCTGAACCTCAGGGCTACAACTGCATGCCCGCGCTTTCGTCTTGGTCTTTATCGGCTAATCCTGCTTATGTGCATTTTTGCAGCAACGAAACCATTGGCGGGGTGGAGTGTCACTGGACGCCCAACACGGGAGACATACCTTTGGTGGCTGATATGTCTTCCAATATCATGTCCAAACCCATTGACGTGTCTCGCTATGGTCTGATTTATGCAGGCGCGCAAAAAAACATGGGGCCCTCTGGCGTGACCTTGGTCATTGTGAGGCGCGATTTATTGGGGCACGCCTTGGCAGCGACGCCCTCGGCCTTCAACTACCAGCTGCAAGCTGACAGTGATTCCATGTACAACACCCCGCCCACCTACGCGATTTACATCATGGGTTTGGTGTTGCAGCACATTCAGCGTGAAGGCGGTTTGTCGGCGATGGAGCAGCACAATTTGCTGAAGTCAAGTTTGCTTTACGACTTTTTGGACCACAGTTCTTTTTTTAAAAATCGCGTTCAGCCCTTGGACAGATCCCGCATGAATGTCACCTTCTTTTTGCGTGACGAATCTTTGAACGCCGAATTTCTCCAAGGTGCTGAGGCTAAAGGCATGGTGCAACTGCGAGGCCATCGTGCCGCAGGCGGCATGCGTGCTTCTATTTACAACGCCATGCCCTTGGCCTCTGTGCAAAAGCTACGCGACTATATGTTTGAATTTGAGAAGACTCACGCTTGAGCCAAAGCCTTGCGTGCGGTATTGGCAATATGCTGGGCATCGACTTGAAAGAAGGCCCGCAATTGGGCGCGGGTGTCGCTGCGACCAAATCCGTCCGTACCTAAAGTCAGGTACTTTCTGCCTTGGGGCATATAGGCCCGAATGCTTTCCGCCACTGCCCTGACATAGTCGGTGGCGGCAATCACAGGACCCTTGGTGTTTTGAATTTGTGTGGTTACAAAGGGCGTGGTGTTTTCATTGCTCTGCGAAGCGGCTTTTTCGCAGTTGAGGGCTTCGCGGGCGAGTTCGCTCCAACTGGTCACGCTGAAAACTTGTGATGCAATGCCCTCCATGGCCAACAGTTGGGCCGCCTGCATGACTTCGCGCAATATGGCCCCCGAGCCCATTAAAGTCACTGTTGCGCTGACTTTTTGAATGCTAAGTGTGTTGTCAGCGATCAGGTACATGCCTTGCAAAATATGTTCTCTAGAGCCGGCTATCAGGTTGGGTTGCGCATAGTTTTCATTCATCAGCGTGATGTAATAAAAAACATCTTTTTGCTCGACCACCATTTCTCGCATACCTTGGTCAACAATGACCGCCATCTCACAGGCAAAAGCCGGGTCATAGGACTTGCAGTTGGGAATGGTGGCCGCCACCAAATGGCTGGAACCATCTTGGTGTTGCAAACCTTCGCCGCTCAAGGTGGTTCGACCCGAGGTGGCCCCCAGCAAAAAACCTCTAGAGCGCTGGTCTGCGGCTGCCCAAATTGCGTCGCCCACGCGTTGAAAACCAAACATGGAATAGTAAATATAAAAGGGCAACATAGCCAAGCCGTGCACGCTGTAGCTGGTGGCTGCAGCTGTCCAACTCGCTATCGCGCCGGCCTCGCTGATGCCTTCTTCCAAAATTTGCCCGTTCATGGCCTCGCGGTAACTCAGCACCGATCCAATGTCCTCCGGCTCATATTTTTGACCCACGCTGGAATAGATACCTACTTGCTTGAACAGATTCGCCATGCCAAAAGTACGTGCCTCGTCAGCAACGATGGGCACGATGCGTGGCCCCAGTTGCGCGTCTTTGAGCAAATTACCCAGCAAGCGAACAAAAGCCATGGTGGTTGACATCTCTTTGCCACCCGCCTCAATAGCAAAGTTGGCATAGCTGCTCAATTCAGGTACAGGCAAGCTCTCGCACAACGTTTCGCGTTGGGGTAAATAGCCGCCGAGTTTGTGGCGCTGCGCGTGCAGGTATTGCATTTCGCTACTGTCATCAGCGGGTTTGAAAAATGCCAATTCTTTGGCTTGTTCATCGCTCAAAGGCAAATTGAAACGATTGCGAAACTCCAGCAAGGCGGTGTCGTCGAGTTTTTTCTGACTGTGGGTGGTCATCTTGCCTTGACCCGCCTGACCCATGCCATAGCCTTTCTTGGTGTGCGCCAAAATAACTGTGGGCTGTCCTTGGTGAGCCACGGCAGCCGCATAAGCGGCGTGGATTTTGACCAAATCATGCCCTCCGCGTTTTAAGCGGTCAATTTGTTCATCGCTCAGTCCTTGGGCGAGTTGTGCGAGTTCTGGGTTTTGTCCAAAAAAATTATCTCGGTTGAAGCGCCCGTCCTTGGCAGCAAAGGTCTGCATTTGTCCGTCTACTGTGTTGGCAAAAACTTTAACCAGCGCTTGTTGTGTATCGCGGGCAAACAAGCCATCCCAGTCACTGCCCCAAATCAGTTTGATCACATTCCAGCCAGCACCGCGAAAGAGTTTTTCCAGTTCATCGATGATGCGACCATTGCCACGAACTGGGCCATCTAAGCGCTGTAAATTGCAATTCACAACCCAGACCAAGTTGTCTAATTTTTCACGTGAGGCCAAGGTCAAGGCGCTCATGCTCTCTGGCTCATCCATTTCGCCATCGCCAAAAACTCCCCACACTTTGCGCTGACTGCAGTCCAGCAGTTGGCGGTGAGACAGGTAGCGCATGAAGCGGGCGTGGTAGATGGAACTGATGGGCCCCAACCCCATAGAGCCGGTGGGAAACTGCCAAAAATCCGGCATCAGCCAAGGATGTGGGTAGCTTGATAGGCCGCGTGCCCCCTGGCCAGGCGCACTGATTTCTTGTCGGTAATGCGCCAAGTCTTGCTGGCTCAATCGGCCTTCTAAAAAAGCTCTGGCGTAAACGCCAGGTGCACTGTGCGGTTGGAAAAACACCAAGTCGCCACCATGAAGCTTGTTGCGTGCATGGAAAAAATGGTTGAAGCCCACCTCGAATAAATCCGCAGCACTGGCGTAACTGGCGATATGACCGCCGAGTTCGCCATAAGCGGCGTTTGCTCTTGCCACCATGGCCAAGGCATTCCAGCGAATAATGGAGGCAATTTTTTCCTCAATCGATAAGTCCCCGGGGAAGGGGGCCTGAACCTCCACCGCAACAGTGTTCACATGGGGCGTGACCAATTCCGGCGACCAGTCGATTTGGTTTTGGTGGGCGAGGGCTACGAGTTGGTCGAGCAAAAAACCGGCGCGCTCGGCACCGTGTTGCGACACCACGGCGTTGAAAGCGTCCCGCCATTCGGCGGTTTCTTGAGGGTCTGTGTCGGCGTGGACTGGCGACAAAGAAGGGGTGAATAGGGCTGAGTTCATTGCATTGAATGTAGCGATGAAGCTGCAAAATAGGTTGCCTATATATAGCAATATTTAGGATATTTAAGGCATAAAATATTTCTAAAATTAGTTTTGGAGAAATTAAATGCCGCTAGACACCATAGATTACAAAATATTAAATCAGTTGCAGCAAGACAGCGCCATCACCAATCTGGAGTTGGCCAAGCGGGTGCATCTGTCTCCTTCACCCTGTCTGAACAGGGTCAAGGCTTTAGAGGCTTCTGGGGTGATTCAAAAGTATGTGGCGCTGACTGAACCCAAGGCCTTGGGCATAGGCTTGAACGTCTTTATATCTATCAGTTTGAAAGAGCAGTCTAAGCAGACGTTGGCGGAATTTGAGCGACGCATTGCTGACCATGACGAGGTGATGGAGTGCTATTTGATGACGGGCGACTCCGATTACCTGATACGCGTGGCGATTGCAGATATGGCCGCCTTGGAGAAATTCATCTTGGAGCAACTCTCGCCTATTCCTGGGGTGGAAAAAATCCGCAGCAGTTTTGCTTTGAAGCAGGTGCGATACAAAACGGCCTTACCGCTTAAACCTGCGCTGGTTACTTCTTAACTTTGTCTATGGATTTTTTCAAATCAAGGTATTCCTCGCACTGCAAGCCACATATTTTTTCGAGCGAGGCAAGCAATTCTTTGGCTTTATCGAGTTGCTTGGTTTGAACATAGCTTTGCCCTAGATACTCGTGTGCCCCGCGGTGGTTGGGGTCAATGCGCAAGGCTTCTTTGTAATTGAAGATGGCTTCTGAATAACGCTTGCTGTTGCGCAAGCTATAGCCGAGCAAATTAAAACCATCGGCGTCGTTGGGATTGGCTTTGACGAACTTTTCTAAGCTGGCAATAGCGCTTGGCCAGTCCTTTTTGGCAATCAAAGTTTTGGCGGTTTCCAAATCGGGCGGGGCATTTGAATCTGATGTGTCCGCAGCCAATGCCGGTTGCATGAACATAAAGAGGCTTAAAAAAAGAGAAAAAATGGTTTTCATTTGGCGTCCTATGGGCACTTAAGTGACAAGAAAGTGATGATTATGGCTAATTGCATGGGGCTTGTCGGGAAAAGACAATGAGAAGTAGCGATAATTTACCGAATTCTGAATACCGCCATTGAGGAGATCGAGATGAAACTTACCCCAGAGCAGCACGCCCAATTTGACAAAGAGGGCTATTTGTTTTTCCCCGGACTTTTCAGTCCTGAAGAAACCCGCGTGATGGTTCAAGAGGTTCCTCACCTTTACAGCCGTCAAGAAGCTTTCAATGTGCGCGAAAAAGGCAAGGACGCGGTGAGAACCAACTTTGCGGCGCATTTGTACAGCGAGCCGTTTGCCAAATTGTCTCGCCATCCCCGCATGATTGATCCTGTTGAAGCTTTGTTAGGCGAGAAGCTTTATATGCACCAATTCAAGATCAACGGAAAGATGGCTTTTGAAGGCGATGTCTGGCAGTGGCACCAAGATTACGGCACGTGGCTCAATGACGACATGATGCCTACCGAGCGCGCCATGAATGTGGCTATCTTTTTGGATGATGTGAATGCATTCAATGGCCCCTTGATGTTCATTCCTGGCAGCCATAAAAAAGGCGTGATCGACGCCAAGCACGACTTAACCACCACCAGTTACCCCTTGTGGACGGTGGACAACGACCTCATCGCCCAGTTGGTCGAGCGTGCTGGCGGCAAGCAAGGCGGCATCGTCAGTCCCACCGGACCGGCTGGCTCGATGATTTTGTTTCACAGTTGTTTGGTGCATGCCTCGGCCAGCAACTTATCTCCTTGGAACCGTGTCAGCGTTTACCTCAGCCTGTGTGCAGTCAGCAACCATATAAAGCGTCACAAGCGACCTGAATACATTGCGCATCGCGACTTCACGCCCATTGAGTGCCTGCCCGATGACTGCTTGTTAAATACCTATTCCGTTGATTTGCCTTGGGCCAAGGGTTTGCCAGCCAGCGCTTTGGTCACCACCGATGTGCCATTTGACCAAGCAAAAAAAGCTGCATGAGTTTGTTTCTTCAACTTCAACAACGCGAGCGCGACAACAAGCCGATACGCGTGGCCCTCATTGGTGCGGGCAAGTTCGGTGCCATGTATTTGGCGCAAGTGCCGCGAACCCCTGGTGTGCATTTGGCGGGAATTGCCGATTTATCTGTCTCCAGTGCCAAAACCAATTTAGCCCGTGTGGGCTGGCCAACGCATCAGTCGCAGGCGAAGTCACTCGATGAAGCTTTTCAAAGCAGATTGACATTTCTCACAGAAGATTGGCGTGCCTTGGTCAGCGACCCCCGCATCGATGTGGTGGTGGAATGCACGGGAAACCCTATTGCCGCTGTAGAGCACTGCCTGAGCGCTTTTGAGCACGGCAAACATGTGGTCAATGTGACGGTAGAAGCGGATGCTTTTTGTGGCCCTTTATTGGCTCGCAAAGCAGCGCTTGCCGGCGTGGTGTACTCACTGGCTTTTGGCGATCAACCCGCTTTGATTTGTGATTTGGTCGATTGGGCTCGCACCTGTGGCTTTCCCGTGGTGGCAGCAGGGCGAGGACATAAATGGTTGCCGCATTTTTCTGAATCCACACCGGACACGGTTTGGGCCAACTACGGCCTAACACCCGAGCAAGCCAATCGAGGCGGCTTGAACCCCAAAATGTTCAATAGTTTTCTCGATGGCTCCAAACCATCTATCGAAAGCACGGCAGTCGCCAACGCCACCGGTTTAAGCGTGCCCAGCAACGGACTGCTTTACCCGCCAGCCAGTGTGGAAGATATTCCTTTTGTGACGCGGCCCATCAGCGAGGGCGGGGTGCTGGAGCACAAAGGCATGGTCGAGGTGATTTCTTCTCTTGAAGCCAATGGACGCACCATCCCCTATGACATTCGCATGGGTGTTTGGGTCACTGTCGAGGCCGAGACGGATTACATCAAAAATTGTTTTGAAGAGTACAACGCCCACACCGATCCCACGGGCAGGTATTTCACTTTGTACAAGCGCTGGCATTTGATTGGTCTTGAGGTGGGTATGTCGGTGGCCAGTGTGGCCTTGCGCGGCGAACCTACTGGGGTGGCCCAAAGCTGGGAGGCTGATGTGGTGGCCACGGCCAAGCGCGATTTGCAAGCCGGAGAAATACTGGACGGTGAGGGTGGTTACACCGTGTGGGGCAAGTTACTGCCTGCCACAAGCTCGGCGCGAATGGGCGGGCTGCCGCTGGGCTTGGCGCATCAAGTTAAGTTGGTCAGAGCTGTGAAAAAAGGGCAGTCTCTGTGCTGGGATGATGTTGCCATGGACGCCGCTTTACCGGCCTACCAAATACGTTTGGAAATGCAAAAGATGTTTGCAGCCTGATTCTTTCAGGCGATAGATTTCCTCATCATCTCTGTTCGCAGCACTTTCATCAGCAACATCCATTCACCGCCGTTTTGAACGGTGAAGGTGAACTTCTCGTTCATGCCATTGTTCATCTGAATTTCATGCCAGTTGGCAAACAACGACAAACCTTGGATGCGTTTGGCGCTTGCGGTGAAAGATATCTCTATGTGAATAAATGAGATGTCTTCGTTACTGTCAAAAGATTTGAAATATAAACCGTCAGACAACAGATACAAAACGCCTGTAGGCAGGGAAAAGCGGTTGGAGGTGTTGGCGGGCCCATAGGCAATGATGGTTTTGTTGATGAGTTCAACAGGAATACTTTGACCAATGATTTGCTGGGTGTCATTTGTTTTGTAAAAGGCAAAAGCCAGTCCCAGGCCGATGGCCACAAAGGCATAGAGTTGATTGCCTGAAAAAAGGTATACCGCCAAGGCCAGCAATAAAAATGGAACAGATAAATCCAAACGCATTTCCCAAGGGCCGCGAGAGATCAACAATGAACTGTTGTCCAAGGTATTGGCCAAAATCAGTGGGGAAATATTGGGCTTTTCATTTTGCACATGCGGCAGTTGCGAGCCGCAGTTTTGGCAAAAAACATTTTCGCTGGGGTTGATGAAATAGCAACTGGTGCAAATCATGGGGTTCTTTCAGAATTTGCGTTCATCAATCTGATTTGGCTTTGGCAGGGGCTTCATGCTTTTCGTCAGGCGCATGTTTATCCGCGGTATCGGCTTTGCTGGGAGATTCGGTTTTCGTGGTTTCGTGGGAGAGGAAGTTGTAAATGGCTAAAGAACTGAGCACCACCGTCAGGCCACATAAAAGTCCAATAACAAAAATCATGAAGCTTCCAGTCTCGCTGTCGCTGTCCGAAGTCGACCTCGATTTGGAAAATGTTTTTTCCACTGCTTTTTTCTGTAGAACCTGCAACTGCGATTTGAGTTCATTCATGCCGGCAGCCAAAGCGCCCATGTTTTTTTCCAAGCTCTGTTGTGCTGCTTGGTGGTAGGCCTCAATGCTCTTTTCTATGTGCTCGATAAGCTCGTGTTGCTCTTCTTTCAAATTCTCATTGTTTTGACCCAAGCTTTGCGCCATCAATTTATGGATCTCGATTTTTTGTTTTTCAAGTTGAAGCTTGAATTCATCCGGCATGCGCTGTGAATGTTGGTGCGCCTCATTTTGAGAAATCAATGCGGCCAATTGCGTGAGCTGACTTTGCAAGCTGGTTTGTTGCTCGGCGACTTGAGCGACCAAGGGCTCAAGTGGGTTGGGTTGGTTTTGTTGGTGGCTTTGTTGCTGTGATGTCAGTGAGATGAAGTCGAGTAACAGCGAATGTTTTTCAAGGATTTTTTTGATTTCTTGCTGAGTTTGATCAAGGACTTTGGGTCGATCACTGTCTACGGGTGCCGATGTATCTTTGGCTGCAGTGGGTGGGGCAGGTGCAGTTACCGCGACCAAGGTTTCAACAGCGGTGTCTGGCAAGTCAAGGTTGATGTCCCGCATATCAGGCATGTGCTCTGGTGGACTGAGTTTAAAAGTCATTTCATCCACTTGGGGTGCGGCAGTTTCTACAGAGCTCACGGTTGGTGTCAGTGTTGGCGTTGGTTCGAAGCTGACTTCGGCGGCAACGGGGGTGTCTACAGGCTTCGCACTGCGTTTAGCGGGCGCGCCACACTTTCCGCAAAACTTAGCGGTGATTGAGATAGGTTTTCCACATGCAATGCAATCCATAGCTTTACCTAGTTAGTTTTTTCTGATGTGTAAATACGGCAGGGTGAATATTTGCCAGTGACGGCTTGGTTATCTTCACAATCTTTTTTGGCAATTCTTTCTGCATGCTCTGGGCTCTTGTCCGTCACGGCCCCCGCGCAATAAGCGGTTTCTCCATCAAAGCTATAAACAAAAGCCCGAAAAGGTTTGTCTGGGTCTTTTTGATTCATGAAGCGGTCAAAGAGTTTTTTACATTTTCCTAAAAGTGGGGGGCGGTACAAATTGGCCAAGGGGGAAGGATTCTCTCGGCTTTGAAGCGCGTCTTCTGCTGCGGTCGGTTCTGCTGGGCTATCTGATTTAGCGAGTGCTTCGGTAGATGCTTTATCAGCTTGAAAAGTGGATGGGGGCGTATCCAGAGGAGATGTCGCGTCGACGAATGCGATGTTTTCTTGCGATGTCGCCTGATCTACAGCTTGGGCGGAGCTTGAAAAAGAACGGGAATAGAAGAACAATGGGATGTTGATGGACATCATCAACATCGCCATGATCAAATATTTCGTCATTCCTTTGGTGTTCATTTGTCAAAAAATCCAATAGTTACGAGTGTTTGCAAGCAAGACCTGTTCCAGTTTAATCGGTTTCAAAGTCAGCCTCTTGAGCTTTCACAGTCTCAAGTATTGACCAAAAAACGATTTATGAGTTATTAAGTTTTCGTTAATTAATTAAAAAATCGTATTTTTAGTCGGATGTGGGTTTATATGCGTATTTTTTTCATTAGAATTGTTTCAAAGAATGAGTGTGCGGTCTTTTTTTAACCCAAAGGTATGACATGGCTGAAACTACCCCATCTGCAAGCAGTTTGACCATTGGTGAAGGTGTCACCTTCACTGGTTCTATCAGTGCACCAGGGCGGGCCACGATCAATGGAACAGTCACCGGCGAAATCACCGTCAACGATTTACACATTGGTGCAAAAGGCAGTGTCTCTGGCAGCATTGATGCTCGCACCATCGATGTGCATGGCATCTTGGCTGAAAATATTCTTTGTCATGAGCACCTGATGATTCACCGCGATGGTTCAGTTTCTGGCAAGCTCGATTACGCCGAAATTGAAATCGAGAAGGGGGGGCAATTTATGGGTCAAATGACTCAGCACCTCTCCGACCCAAGCAATGCTTGAGTCCTTTGAAAGACGCTTCGAGACACCGCACCCCCAGTCCTGATTTGGGAAATTTTTAAGTCGCGCAAGTTATTTTGGGCTGATATGTCATCCGTTGAGTGGCTTGGGGCGTTGAACCACCAAGATTGTTAAACCCCTCAAGCCATGAATAAATCGCCCACAGACTCGTTATCTTCCGAATTTGCTCAATCCAATCTGGGCAAAGCGTATGTGCCCTCGGAAAACACCCCCATCCGCAACACTTTCGAGCGTATTCGCAGTCAAATGGCGCAAGAGGCAGAGCAAAAAAGCCGCCCCGTTTCCCGCCTTTATCCCGGCCTACGTGCCCTCAGAGCCTAAGTTCAGCTTTATTTTTAACCCCGTCAAGGGGAAGTCATAGCGGCTTTCCCACTGCTGGCCCGCCTTTAAAGGCCACGCGTCCGTCCAAGTCCCCGTCGTAATCACATCCTCCGCTTGCACCTCAGGCGCACCTGGGCATTGCCGCAAGGCCTTCAAAAAATGCAGCAAAGCCATCAAGGGGCTGTCAAGCACGTGGCGGGCGTGCCCCGTCTCCACTGTTTTCCCCTCGTGAATCAATTGCAGCGACAAACCCGCTAGCAGCATATGCAAAGCCTCGCCGTCAGAGGCCACGTCGCGCACCGCCAAGGGCTTGCCCACCAACAAATGCGCATGCAGTGCGCTGTCGGTGATGGTGTCAGCCACTTTGAAGCGCCAATCAGCGGCATGTGACTGCACGATTTCAAAGCCACACGCCATCCACTCGATAGCCTCAAACAGGCTTTGTGCATTTAGGTCAGCCGAAGGTGTGCGGCGCATGCCAAACACCAACTCGGGCTCTAGGCGCGGCTGGCTCATGTGGCTGATGTCAACAGTGGCTTCGTCATGCGCGTTGGCGTAGGTGAGGGTGGTGTCCCACACTGTGCCCCAGATGGGTTCGAACACTTGGTAGCGCTCCCAAATGCTGCGGTTGGTGAAACCGATTTTGAAGCCACGCGGCGTTTCGCCCCGTTGAACCCGCAACTGGCGCACTTGCAAAGCGGTTTGGTAGGCGAGCGCCACGTCGCTGGGGATGGCAGCCACGCTGTCTGCGGGCCACAGGCTGGCTTGGTCGAGGTGCTGCAAAAGTGTTTCGGGTGTCATGCTGGGTGCTCGTGTGGGGCAGGGCGCAGACTATCATCGCCCATGGCCATCAAATCTACCATCTACAAGGCGCAGCTGCAGATCGCCGACATCGACCATGGCTATTACGCCGACCATGCGCTGACCTTGGCGCGCCACCCCAGCGAGACCGACGAGCGCATGATGGTGCGGCTTGTCGCCCTCGCCATGAACGCCCATGAGGTGCAAGACCTGTGTCAGGGGGATGCGGTGTTGGCTTTTGGGGCGGGCTTGTCCGACCCCGACGACCCCGATGTATCTATCACCGATTACACAGGACGCAAACGGGTCTGGATTGAGGTGGGTCAACCGGAAGAAAAACCCATGCTGCGTGCTTGTAGCAAGTCTGACCGCGTCTTGGTCTATGCCTTTGCCCATTCGGCCGATATCTGGTGGCGTGGCATAGAGAACAAATTGCATCGCAACGATAAGCTCAAAGTGATACGCATACCTGCCCAGGCCTCACAAGCCATGGCGGCCATGGCCGAGCGCAGCATGCAATTGCAAGCCACCATCCAAGAGGGCGGCATGACGCTGAGCAGCAACTTGGGCAGTGTGCATTTCGAGCCGGTGGTGTGGCGCTAGGGCGTTCAGTGCGCGCTGGGTAATTCGTCCCAACAGGTGGTAAAGCGTGGCGAACGGTTGGCGCTGCGCATGCGCCAGTCGCGGCTGGTGCCCGTGGCAGCGAGATGGATGGTGTCGCGCCCGAAATGCAGGTTGAGGTGATCGAGTGTTTTCATCAAGGCCGCATCCCGCGTGCGTGTCACCGTGTCCTCAAACAAACCGTGTTGCTGCCGCCGCGCTTCGCTTAAGGCGGTGAGCATCACGCCGGCTTTTTTGTAGGCAAAACCGGCGCGAAATATTTTGCGTAAAGCCACCCATACCGCATCGCTGAGCAAACGGCTGTCGTCGCTGGGTTCGGGCAAAGGCACCAAGAGGCTGGCGTTGTACTGGGGCTCATCGGGTTTGAAGGGGTTGGTGCGGATGAATACATGTACCGCACCCGCCAGTGACTGCTGGGC
>CAMBXY010000019.1 GCA_945871945.1 Bordetella parapertussis | reverse complement strand
TTGGCCGACCGCTTGGCCGAAGCCTTTGCAGAGTGCATGCATGCGCGGGTGCGCCGCGACTTGTGGGGCTATGCCGCCGCAGAGCAGCTAAGCAACGAAGAGTTGATCAAAGAAAAATACCAGGGCATTCGTCCCGCGCCCGGTTACCCCGCCTGCCCCGACCACAGCGTGAAAAAACAGATGTTCGACTTGCTGCAATGCCAAGACATTGGCATGACCCTCACCGAGAGCATGGCCATGACGCCAGCAGCCAGCGTGAGTGGTTTTTATCTGAGCCACCCTGACGCGCAGTATTTCAATGTGGGCCGCATAGGCGATGACCAGGTGCAAGACTTGGCGCTGCGTCAAGGCGTGGACGACAAAGCCTTGCTGCGTTTGTTGGCGCCTAACCTCTAAGCGCTAGGCCTTACTTTCTCCTGAGGGCAAAGGCATGCGCTCGAGCCGCTTGGCCATGCGGGTTTGCCAGCCTGGGCCGGTGGCTTTCCATTTGGCGATCACCTCAGAAGGAAGTCGCAGGCTGATCATCAGCTTTGGGTTGTCCGACTTGGGCCGCCCAGCCTTCTTAAAAACGGCCCGAGCAAACATCTCCTCGGTCAGCTCTGGAAGCTCCTCATATTCGTCAGGCTGAACAACATGCGCGTCTACGCGCTTGAGGTCAGAACCCAAAGTACGGTGCGAAGCGGGTTTGTTCACGGTCATTGGCCTTTCTCATGCTGAATACGTGGCGAACCGAGCCACGCGGTGTGTATCCGATGACCACCAAGCGACCTTGCAGGACACCAAAGCAGATGATCCTGCGCTCGCCGTAGTCGTGGCGCATGTCCTCGATCTCGGCGGTTAGCCCCTCGAAGACCTCTGCACAGTCCTCGAAGTCCAATCCGCGATTGCTTAGTGTCCATTCGCGTTTTGCTGGATCATACGAAATACGCTCACCCATAAGTGTATATACAAAAATGCTTGGTTACATGACCACAGTCGACATAATGCGACCGCCCCAAGGACACCATAATTGAAATATAAATAAATCACTACTTTTAAATTAACTTAGCATTAATCGTCATAACGCTAAACGCAAAAAAGCCCGCCTAAGCGAGCTTTTTCTTCTTCAAGTGAAAACCTTAGCGGTGGTAAGCAGTCTCACCGTGGCTAGATATATCCAAGCCTTCGCGTTCTTCTTCTTCGCTCACACGCAGACCGACCACGATGTCAACCAACTTGAAGGCGATCAAAGACACCACGCCCGACCACACGATGGTGGTGAGCACGGCCTGCGTTTGTATCCACACTTGAGCGCTGATGACGTAGTCGGGGTTGACGGCATTGGCAACATAGTCGAAGACGCCGGTGCCGCCCAATGAAGGAGAGGCAAACACGCCGGTCAGCAAAGCGCCGACGATACCGCCCACACCATGCACCCCGAACACGTCCAAGGTGTCATCCGCGCCCAGCATGCGTTTCAAGCCATTGACGCCCCACAGACACAGAATGCCAGCAACCAAACCGATGACGATGGCACCCATGGGGCCAACAAATCCACAAGCCGGTGTGATGGCCACCAAACCAGCCACTGCACCCGAGGCTGCACCCAGCATCGATGCTTTGCCTTTGGCGACAGCTTCACCTGCAATCCAAGCCAAGGTGGCCGCAGCAGTCGCCACCAAGGTGTTGACAAAAGCCAGTGCAGTCAAACCGTTGGCTTCCAAGTTGGAGCCGGCATTGAAACCAAACCAGCCCACCCACAACAGCGCAGCACCGACCATGGTCAACGTCAGGCTGTGTGGTGCCATGGATTCTTTGCCGTAGCCAATGCGCTTGCCCACCATGAAGGCACCCACCAAACCAGCCACCGCTGCATTGATGTGCACCACCGTGCCGCCGGCGAAGTCGAGTGCGCCTTTGGCCCACAACCAGCCCGCCGCAGCGGTGACTTTCTCAAGGGAAGCTGCATCGCTGATGGCGTCGGGGCCGTCCCAATACCACACCATATGAGCCATGGGCAGATAGCTGAAGGTGAACCACAAAGCGCAGAACAACAGCACAGCCGAGAACTTGATGCGCTCAGCGAAAGCGCCGACTATCAAGGCACAGGTGATGGCCGCGAAGGTGGCTTGGAAAGCCGCGAAGGTGAACTCAGGGATGACCACGCCTTTGCTGAAAGTGGCGGCCACAGAATCTACTGTGATGCCTTTGAAGAACAGCTTGTCAAACGACCCAAAGAACGGGTTGCCTGCGGTGAACGCCACGGTGTAGCCGTACAACACCCACAGCACGTAAATGAGTGAGGAGACAACAAACACTTGCATCAGTACCGACAGCATGTTTTTAGCGCGGACCAAACCGCCGTAGAAAAGTGCCAAGCCAGGAATGGTCATGAGAATGACCAACACGGTGGCGATGGTCATCCAAGCGGTGTCGCCTTTGTTGGGAACCAAGGCAGGCGCGGCGGCGGGTGCAGCGGCTTCAGCCGCAGCAGCAGCAGGTGCCGGTGCGGCAGCTTCGGTTTTCTCTGCAGCAGGTGCAGCAGGCGCAGTCGCTTCTGCAACAGGCTTGGCGGGAGCGTCCTGCGCCAAGCTCACGCCGGGGGCAAAGACCAAGCTCAGCCCTAAGGCTAAAGTGGCAATGAATTTTTTCATGATGTTTGTCCTTGTCGTTTGCGTTAGATGGCGTCTTGGCCGGTTTCACCGGTGCGAATACGCACGACTTGTTCAAGCGAGGTAACGAAAATCTTGCCGTCACCGATCTTGCCGGTGCGTGCCGAGGTTTCGATCGCTTCAATCGCGCGGTCAACCAGCGCGGCGCCTACAGCAGCTTCTATCTTCACTTTGGGTAAAAAATCGACCACGTATTCCGCACCACGGTACAACTCGGTATGGCCTTTTTGGCGACCAAAGCCCTTGACCTCGGTAACGGTGATGCCTTGCACGCCTATGGCCGACAAGGCTTCACGCACCTCGTCGAGCTTGAACGGTTTGATGATGGCCGTAATCAATTTCATGTTTTCTCCTGTTCAGTAGAACTGCGAAAAATTAGCAGTGGAACTCGTACTTAGCAGGCTTTGTGCCAAGCACACTTCAAGCTGTTTGTTCAAGGCACAGAACCCAAAAAGACGAAATCAGCACCTTGTTGGTGCAAATATTTCGGTATGAACGCACGTATATGGGGCGCGCACCAAAATAAGGAGAGATGAATGGGCTTTGCGGCGGTGCACAGTCGCGCAGTTTGGGGGCTTCAAGCCCCGCGTGTCACGGTAGAGGTGCATTTGGCCAATGGCTTGCCCAGCTTTAGCTTGGTGGGTTTGGCCGATACCGAGGTGCGCGAAGCACGCGAGCGGGTGCGCTCGGCCATTCTCAACAGCGGCTTGGCGTTTCCCAGCAACCAGCGCATCACGGTCAACTTGGCACCCGCCGACTTGCCCAAAGAGTCGGGCCGCTTCGATTTGCCCATCGCGGTGGGCATCTTGGCGGCCAGTGGGGTGTTGCCTGTAGAGGCCTTGTCTGGCTACGAGTTTGCCGGCGAGTTATCCCTCTCGGGGGCGCTCAGGCCTGTGCGTGGTGCATTGGCCATGGCGCAAGCCGCGCACCACGAGGCTCAGACGGTGGCGCTGGTCTTGCCTGCGGGCAGCGCCCAAGAGGCTGCCTTGGTGCCAGGCTCGCGGGTCTATTGTTTAAACCAGCTACAAGACTTGGTGCTGGCTTTGGCCCCCGAGGGGCCCGTGACCGCCGCTTGGCAGCCCTTGCAAGTACAAACCGCGCTACCACAGACCAACCAGCAGACGGCAGGTGACTTGCAAGACATCAAAGGGCAGGTGGGTGTGAAGCGGGCGTTAGAAATCGCCGCCGCTGGTGCGCACAGCTTGCTCTTGGTGGGCCCGCCTGGGGCGGGCAAATCCATGTTGGCGCAACGCTTGATAGGGTTGTTGCCGCCCCTGCGCTTGGAGCAGGCTTTGCAAACCGCGGCGGTTCACAGCATTTACGGACAGTTGGCTTTAGCGCACTGGGGCCAGCGTCCTTACCGTCATCCGCACCACAGCGCCACCTTGGCCGCTTTGGTGGGGGGCGGCTCGCCGCCGCGTCCGGGGGAAATATCTTTGGCACACCACGGCGTGCTATTTTTAGACGAGTTGCCCGAGTTCTCGCGCGCAGCGCTGGAGGCTTTGCGCGAACCTCTAGAGTCGGGCAGCATCAGCTTGGCTCGCGCCAGGCACCATATCGAGTACCCCGCGGCATTTCAGCTGGTGGCGGCCATGAACCCCTGTCCTTGTGGCTATTTAGGCATGCGTCGTCCCGCTTGCCGCTGCAGCCCCGAGCAAGTCGGGCGCTACCAAGCGCGCATCAGCGGACCCTTATGGGACCGCATCGATATGCAAATTGCGGTGCATGCTTTAGCGCCCGAGGTGTTGCTGAATGCGCCCGTGGGTGAGAGCACAGCGCAGGTGCGAGCGCGCAGTGTGGCCGCCTACGAGCGGGCTTGGCAGCGTCAAGCTTGTAGCAACCGAGACCTGAGCCAAGCGCAGTTGCAAGCCTTGCGCTTGTCGCCTTCGGCTTCGCGCTTGCTGGCGCAAACTGCCCATCAACGCGCTTGGTCGGCCAGAGCCACGCACCGGGTGTTGCGCTTGGCGCAAACCATTGCCGACTTAGGCGCAGCCAACGAGATTGAAGAAATGCACATGGCCGAGGCCATGCAATACAGAATATTTTTAGGGCAGACGCCTTAAAAAGGAATATCGTCATCCATATCGTCAAAGCCCGACTTGGCCGGTGCGGCAGCGCGTGGAGCGCTGGCGGCGGGAGGCGCGCTGCGTGCAGGTGCGCGGCTGGCACCCTCTTCGGAGGGGCCGCCCATGCCTTCGCGTCCACCCAATAACTGCAACTCGGTGGCAATGATGTCTACCGTGTTTTTTTCCACACCGGTGGTTTTGTCGGTGTAAGTGCCGTACTTCAGGCGGCCTTCGACATAAATAGGGCGGCCTTTCTTCACGTACTCGCCGGCAATTTCAGCCAAGCGGTCATAAAAAGTGATGCGGTGCCATTGCGTGTCTTCAATGGTTTCACCGCTGCTTTTGTCTTTGCGCTTGGTGCTGGTGGCAATCGAGACATTGGCCACGGCTTGGCCGCTGGGGAGATAACGAACCTCGGGGTCGCGCCCGCAGTTGCCCATCAAAATAACTTTGTTCACGGATGCCATGATGTACCTCTAGAGTGCTGTGAAAGGAAAGAAACCAATTATGCGGCCCGACGCCGCGCAGGTCAGTGAGCTGTGCTCACTCCCTGCGGTGATGTGTGAACAAAGCGTGTGCCCCAAGCCACCAGCAACCACAGCAGCATCAGCCCGGCACTGGTCATGAAGACACCTGAAGCACTCACTGTTTTAAGCAACCAGCCGCCCATGGCGCCGCCGGCAAAAATGCCCAGCGACTGCAAGGTGTTGTAGACCCCCAGTGCCGAGCCGCGTGCGCCTGTGGGCGCCAAACGCGACGCCAAACTGGGCTGGCTGGCTTCAAGCACATTGAAGCCGCAGAAAAACAAAAACAACAAAACGCCCAGCAACCACAAAGGCGGGGACGACCCGGCAAGCAACCCCCAAGCGACCTGCACCAGCAAAACCAAGGCAATGCAGCCCAAAAACAAGGGCCGCAACAGACCGCGCCTCTCCATCGGAAACAAGGTGACCCCCATCACCACAAACGACAGCAGCACTGCGGGCAGGTAAACCCAGCCGTGGTCTGCACTGGCCACGCCGGCTTGTATCAGCAAAGCGGGAATCGACACCCATGAGGCGAGTTGCACGGCATACAAAGCGAACACACCAAAGTTCAGGCGAATCAAATCACGGTGAACCAGCAAGCCCCACAAACTGTGGCGCACCCGACCCGCTGCGGGCAAGGCTGGCTCGGGCGGTGTCCAAAACCGCACGATGACGACACCACCTACAGACAACAGCAAGGTGAGGGCAAAAATAGCGCTCAAACCGCCCCAAGCTGACAACAAGGGCCCCAAGACCAAGGACAGCGCAAACATCAAACCAATGCTGGCTCCCACCAAAGCCGTGCCTTTGGTGCGCACCGCGTCGCGGGTTTGGTCGGCCAGCAGTGCGGTGACCGCCGCAGAAATAGCGCCGCCGCCTTGCAGCGCACGCCCTAAAGCCAGACCGGTGACGCTGGTGGCCATGGCGCCCACGATGCTGCCCAGTGCCAGCAAAGCCAGCCCCAGGTAAATCACCCGCTTGCGACCAAAGCGGTCGGCTGCCATGCCAAAAGGAATTTGCAACACGGCTTGCACCAGGCCATACATGCCCATGGCCAAGCCAATGGCTGACAAGTCGTCGCCGCCTTCGTAGTGCCGAGCTTCCAGCATAAACACCGGCATCACCATGAACAAGCCCAACATGCGCATGGCGTAAATACTGGCCAAGGAAAAAGCGGCTCGCCGCTCATCGGGCAGCATGCGGGATTCTTCAAGGGTAGGCAGGGTCACAGAAGGCTTGTTCATATTAATAGGGAGATTGTCTATCATGCACCATGGCCAAAGACAAAACCTATTACAGCTGCACCGAGTGCGGCGGCACCAGCCCCAAATGGCTGGGCAAATGCCCGCAGTGCGAGGCTTGGAATACCTTGGTTGAGGCAGTCTCTGCCGAAGCAGGCACACTGAAAAACCGCTTCACCCCGCGTGCAGGTTTGGCGCCATCCGCAGGCGTGACCGCGCTGTCCGACATCGAAGCGCAAGATGTGGAGCGCACCCCCACCGGCCAAGACGAGCTAGACCGTGTTTTGGGCGGCGGCATGGTCGAAGGCGGCGTGGTGTTGATAGGCGGCGACCCAGGCATTGGCAAGTCCACCTTGCTGTTGCAAGCGCTCGACGGCTTGCAGCGCAGCGGTCAAAACACCTTGTACGTCACCGGCGAAGAGTCGGGGGCGCAAGTCGCGCTGCGAGCGCGTCGCTTGGGGCTGGACAACAGCCGCGTGCAGGTCTTGGCCGAAACCCAGCTGGAAAAAATTATTTCCACCTTGCAAGCCCAGTCGCCGCACATCGCTGTCATCGACTCCATCCAAACTGTTTATTCAGACCAACTTACCAGCGCGCCTGGCTCGGTGGCGCAGGTGCGCGAGTGCGCCGCCCACCTCACTCGCTTGGCCAAGTCCAGCGGAATCGCCATCGTGTTGGTCGGCCATGTCACCAAAGAAGGGGCGCTCGCCGGCCCGCGTGTGCTCGAGCACATGGTAGACACCGTGCTGTATTTCGAAGGAGACACCCATTCCAGTTTCAGGCTGGTGCGGGCCATCAAAAACCGCTTTGGTGCGGTCAATGAAATTGGCGTGTTCGCCATGACTGAAAAAGGCTTGAAAGGTGTCAGCAACCCCAGCGCCATCTTTTTAAGCCAACACGCCGAACCAGTGCCAGGCAGCTGTGTCATGGTCACTTTAGAGGGCACCCGCCCTTTGCTGGTTGAAATCCAAGCCTTGGTCGACAGTGGCGGCCCCAGCCCGCGCCGCTTGAGCGTGGGCCTAGACCGCGACCGCTTGGCCATGTTGCTGGCGGTATTGCATCGCCATGCCGGCGTGGCTTGCATGGACCAAGATGTGTTTGTCAACGCGGTGGGTGGCGTGCGCATCAGCGAGCCCGCCGCCGACTTGGCGGTGCTTTTAGCCATCACCTCCTCGCTGCGAGGAAAACCTCTGCCCAAGGGCTTTATCGCTTTTGGCGAAGTGGGCTTGGCTGGCGAGGTGCGCCCCGCGCCGCGCGGCCAAGAGCGACTGAAAGAAGCCGCCAAGCTGGGCTTTAGCGTGGCTGTCATCCCCAAGGCGAATGCACCCAAAAAACCCATAGAGGGTATGACGGTGCACGTGGTGGAGCGGGTTGAAGAGGCCATGGCCGTGGTGCGTGGCTTGGTTTAAGTCAACTCAAAACACCCACGTCAAACTATGGGAGACAGGGAACGCATATGAAATGGCGAAATTTAGCGGTGGTCTTGGGCTTGGCAGTCTTGCTGTACGGCTCGTTTCGGGCCTTCGGTTGGTGGGGCTTTTCGCTGGTCTCTAGTGGCATTATTTTTTGGCTGTTGCAACTGTCCACCCGTTTGATGCAAACCATGGAACGCGCTGCAGATCAACCGGTGGGCTCGGTTAGCAATGCCGTCATGTTCCACGCCCAGTTACACGATGGTTTGCGCTTGCTCAAGGTGATTGGCTTGGCCGCCAGCTTGGGCCAACGCCTGCCCAGCGACGACAAAACAATGGATATTTTCCAGTGGCGCGATGGCGCAAATGACTGTGTGCAATGCCATTTTCAAGAAGGCCGTTTGCGCCAATGGACCTTGGTGCGCGCCACAGAGCCGGCCGCGCTACAAGATGCAACGTAAAATCGTCAGCCTTAGACCACGCTGACCCCGAATAAAGGATACCCATGAGCGCCCAGCCCCCACCTATGCACGACCGCGATGGCAAAATTTGGATGGACGGTGATTTGGTCGACTGGCGCGACGCGAAAATCCATGTGCTCTCCCACACTTTGCATTACGGCTGTGGCGCTTTCGAGGGTTTACGCGCTTATGACACCGTGCAAGGTACGGCCATTTTCCGTTTGCCAGAGCACACCGAACGCTTGTTCAACAGCGCCAAAATTCTGCGCATGAAAATTCCCTTCACGCCCGAAGAAGTCATGCAAGCGCAGTGCACTGTGGTGCGTGAAAATAATTTGAAAAGCGGCTATATACGCCCGCTGACTTGGATTGGTTCGCAAAAGCTGGGCGTGTCGCCCAAGGGCAACCAAATTCACCTGATGGTCGCCGCTTGGACCTGGGGTGCTTACCTTGGTGAAGAAGGCTTAAAGCGCGGTATTCGCGTGAAAACCAGCAGCTACACCCGCCACCATGTCAACATCACCATGACGCAGGCCAAGGCGGTGAGCAACTACACCAACTCGATTTTGGCCAATATGGAAGCGCTGGATGACGGCTATGACGAGGCTTTGTTGCTCGACGCCAGCGGCTTTGTGTCTGAAGGTGCCGGCGAAAACCTGTTCATCATCAAGGGCGGCGTGATTTACACCCCCGATTTATCTGCCGGCGCCTTGAACGGCATCACCCGCAACACGGTGTTTCACATCGCCAAAGACTTGGGGCTGGAAATCGTGCAAAAGCGCATCACCCGCGACGAGGTGTATATCGCTGATGAGGCCTTTTTCACCGGCACGGCGGCTGAAGTGACACCGGTACGCGAGCTCGACCGCATCGAAATAGGCGCGGGCAGCCGTGGCCCCATCACCGAAAAAATCCAATCCGCGTTCTTTGACATTGTCAACGGACGCAACGCCAAGTATTCGCATTGGCTGACCAAGGTTTAACTATGCAAAAAACAGTTGAATTGTTGGCCACAGACCTCAACGGCCATGGCGGTGTGTATTGCCCCAGCCCCTTGGCTGATATGAAGATTTGGAACAGCCACCCCAAGGTGTTTTTGGATGTGGCGCGCACCGGCCATGCCAGATGTCCGTATTGCAGCACCGAGTACCAGCTTAAAGCCGGCGAGCATGTGGCCGCGCATTAATTAATTGGGATCTGACCCCCATTATTTATGACAGCCAGCTTGGTGATAGCGCCGCAGTGGATAGGCGACGCGGTGATGACCGAACCCTTGATGCGGGTGCTGGCAAAGCGTGGTGAACGCCTGACAATAGCAGCCATGCCTTGGGTGGCGCCAATTTACCGCGCCATGACCCCCATTGCTGAGGTGATTGAATTGCCATTTCCGCGCGCGGGCTTGCATTGGACTGCGCGGCGCGCACTAGCCAATCAATGGCAGGGCCGCTTTGAGCGGGCGTATGTCTGCCCCAATTCATTCAAGAGCGCTTTGCTGCCTTGGTTGGCGGGCATCCCCGTGCGTATCGGTTACCAAGGCGAGTCGCGCTTTGGTTTGCTGAATCAACGCATTCCTAACCCCAGCAAACACAGTCGCGGTTCTATGGTGTCGCATTATTTGGCCTTGGCGCAAGCAGGCACCGACACCACACTGCAGCCCAAGCTGGATTTGTCCTTGGATGTGTTGAAAAACAGTTTGTTGCATTTCGACTTGAAGCTGGGGGCTTACGCGGTGTTTGCGCCCGGCGCGGAATTTGGCCCCGCTAAACGCTGGCCCGCTGCCTACTTTGCTGATATCGGCTTGCGAACCGACTTGCCCGTGGTTTTGCTGGGCTCAGCCAAAGAGGCGGAGGTGTGCGAGGACATCGCCAAGCGCATCAACCAAGAGCGGCCAAGGCTTGCACGCAGCTTGGCGGGCCAGACCGATTTAAGCCAAGCCATGGCCTTGATTGCCTCGGCCCAGGCCATGCTCAGCAACGACTCTGGCCTCATGCATGTGGCCGCCGCCATGGGCGTGCCTCAACTGGCGCTGTTTGGCTCGTCCAGCCCCTTGCACACGCCGCCCTTGAGCGACAAAGCGGTGGTCATGTGGCTGAAAACCGAGGCTAATTACCAACCGCCTTTAGACTGCGCGCCCTGCTTTGAGCGGGTGTGTCCCTTGGGGCATATGCGCTGCTTGAATGATTTGACGCCCGAGCGGGTTGAGCTGGCTTGGCGTGAAGTTGTCAGTGGTTGATGACCTCAACTAACTGTGCAGCAGAGTTTGGTGTTGGCACAGGCAGCCCTTGGGCTTGTAAATCCTGTAGGTGCAAATCGATGGCTTCTTGAATTAAGCGACTAAGTTCTTCATGAGTGTTAGCTACTGCCACGCACCCAGGCAGATCAGGCACATAAGCACCGTAGCTTTGAACAGTTTTTTCAAAAACCACAAGGTATTTCATCAAAAATCACCTTTTCAATTGGGCTTGTTTGAGCACACTTTGAAGTGTGGCGGGGGGCAACTCTACACGCCCTTTGCCTGCAATGGTCACCGTACCTGTTTTGGTGGGGTGATGTATTCACCCAAAGTTAACTTGACTTTCGTAAGCCCAACACCATCACCACGCTGACCACCAGCAAGGCTCCAGCGACCTGAACCCAAGCCACCGCTTGGCCCAGCACCGCCCAGCCCAGCGCCAAGGCAAACACGGGCTCCACATTCATGATGGCCGAATTGGCCGCCACACCGAGCTTGGGCAGCACGGTGAACATGATGGTGAAAGCCGTGCCATACAGCAAGGTGAGCATGGCCAGACCTTGCCAGCCCAGCGTGGTTTGTGGCCAATGCGGGCCGCCATGCAGGCCAATGACTGCCACCGCCACGCTGCCGGCCAACAGCAAGCTGAAAAAGGTACGCACCCGACCATCCAAGCCAGCGGTTTCGTGCTGTGTGCCCACCAAAGCCAAACCAAAACTGCAAGCCGCCGCCAGCGCAAAGCCCACGCCTTCACCGATCTGTGCCCATTGCGCTTGGGCGCCCAGCCCCGACGCCGCGCCCAGCACGTCCAGCGCAATCGCCAGCCCGATCAAAATCAGTGGCATGGCCAGCAACACTTTGCGTTGCGGCGACCGACCGTAAATCAGCTTCTCCCACAAGGCGGTCCACAGCGGGTAGGTATTGAACGCCAACAAGGCCAAGGCCACCGGCAGGCGCGCCACCGCTGCGTAAAGGCATTGGCTTTGCACGCCAATCATCAGACCCACAAACAACAGGCCACGCCCTTGTTGGCGGTTAAAGCGCCAAGGCACGCGGGCCAGCCATACCAACAGAGCGACGATAAAGGCAGTGACCCAGCTGCGAGTGGCAACAGCCGTAGCCACATCCAAGCCGCTGTCAAAAGCCAGTCGGGCCGCGATGTGGTTGGACGCCATCATCAAGGCGATCAACAGCAGGGTGAAAAAGGCTTGCAGGCTCAAAGCGCGTGAAGAGGTCATAGGGCAGAGCATAGATGGGTTGGCTATGATGTCGGGTTGCCCTTGAGAAAGCCCAAGCTACCGTGAATTCTCCAACTGACGCGCATTATTTAGGCACCCAAATGCGTGGCCCCAGTGCTTTTGGTCGCATCAGTGTGCGCGGTGCGCGCACGCACAACCTGAAAAACATCGACGTCGATATACCGCGCAACCAGTTGGTGGTCATCACCGGCTTGTCGGGTTCGGGCAAGTCCAGCTTGGCTTTTGACACTTTGTACGCTGAAGGTCAGCGCCGCTATGTAGAAAGCCTCTCGGCCTATGCGCGGCAGTTTTTGCAGCGCATGGACAAGCCCGATGTGGACCTGATTGAGGGGCTGTCACCGGCGATTGCCATCGAGCAAAAAGCCACCAGCCACAACCCGCGCTCCACGGTCGGCACGGTCACCGAAATCCACGACTACCTGCGCTTGCTGTTTGCCCGCGCCGGCACGCCGCATTGTCCCGAGCACGGCGTGCCGCTGCAGTCGTCTAGCGTGGCGCAAATGGTTGATGCGGTGTTGGCCATGCCGCCAGATTCACGCATCATGGTCATGGCGCCGGTGGCACGCGAGCGCAAGGGCGAATTCGCCGAGGTTTTTTTGCAAATGCAAGCGCAGGGTTTTGTGCGTTTTCGCATCGATGGACAAGTCGTCGAGATGGCCGACTTGCCAGCCTTAGAGAAAAAAGAAAAACACGATATCGATGTGGTGGTGGACCGCTTGAAGGTGCGCCCCGATATGGCCACACGACTGGCTGAAAGTTTGGAGGCCGCACTGCGCTTGGCCGATGGCCGCGCTGTGGTGCTGGACATGGACAACGCTGCAGAACAAGCCTTCAATGCCCGTTTTGCCTGCCCGCATTGCAGTTACGCCATTGGCGAACTCGAGCCGCGTTTGTTTTCTTTTAATTCGCCGCTGGGTGCGTGTCCGGCGTGCGAGGGCTTGGGCGAACAAACATTTTTTGACCCCGCCCGCATCGTTGCTTTCCCCACGCTCAGCTTGGCCAGCGGTGCCATCAAGGGCTGGGACAAGCGCAACGCCTATTACTTCGCCATGCTGCAAAGCTTGGCCAAGCATTACGCTTTCGATTTGGAAACCCCGTTTGAAAACTTGCCCGAGGCGGTGCAAAACGTTGTTTTGTTTGGTTCGGGTACGGAAGAAATCAAGTTCAGCTATGTGCTGGAGTCGGGTGCCAAAGCCGGTCGCAAAACCAGCAAGCTGCATGCGTTCGAAGGCATAGTCACCAATATGACGCGCCGCTACCACGACACCGACTCGGCCTTGGTGCGCGAGGAGTTGTCGCGCTACCGAGGACACCGCCCTTGCCAAGACTGTCAAGGCACGCGCTTGCGCACAGAGGCGCGAAATGTGCGCTTGGGCGAAGGCCTGCAGGCGCGCACCCTGCATGATGTGAGCCACATCACTTTGGCCGAATGCCAAGCGTATTTTCAAGACTTGAAGCTCTTGGGCAACAAGGCCGACATTGGCGAAAAAGTGATTCGTGAAGTGGCCAACCGGCTGAAGTTTTTAAATGACGTGGGCCTCACCTACCTCAGCCTCTCACGCAGTGCGGATACCTTGTCGGGCGGCGAGGCGCAGCGCATCCGTTTGGCTTCGCAAATTGGCTCGGGGCTTACGGGTGTCATGTATGTATTGGACGAGCCCAGCATAGGTTTGCACCAGCGTGACAACGACCGTTTGATAGACACCTTGAAACACCTTCGCGACATCGGCAACAGCGTGTTGGTGGTCGAGCATGACGAGGACATGATTCGCGCCAGCGACCACTGCATTGACATGGGGCCAGGTGCTGGCGTGCACGGCGGGCGGGTAATGGCCCAAGGCACGGCCGCTGAAATAGAGGCCAACCCGAACTCGCTCACCGGTCGCTATATGTCTGGCGCTTTGCACATTGCCGTGCCCGCCAAGCGTCGCCCATGGCTGCAGCAGCACAGCCGCACGGTGACGGCCTCGGCACCCGCTACCAATGTGTTTGGCAGTTTGCCGCCCAGCGTGGTGCACTCCTCGGCCAAGCAGTCCATCACCATCGTGGGTGCGAGCGGCCACAATTTGCAACAAGTCACCGCCGAGTTTCCTATTGGCTTGTTCACCTGCGTGACCGGCGTGTCGGGCTCGGGCAAATCCACCTTGGTCAACGACACCTTGTACGCAGCAGCGGCCAAGCAAATCCACCGCGCCCATGAAGAACCGGCGGCGCACCAAGACATTTTGGGTTTGTACAACGTCGACAAAGTGATTAATGTCGATCAGTCACCGATTGGCCGCACCCCGCGCTCCAACCCCGCTACCTACACCGGCTTGTTCACGCCTCTGCGTGAATTGCTCGCCGAAGTGCCCATGGCGCGCGAGCGAGGTTATGGCGCGGGCCGCTTTTCATTCAATGTGGCGGGTGGTCGTTGCGAGGCTTGCCAAGGCGACGGCATGGTGAAAGTGGAAATGCACTTTTTGCCGGATGTTTATGTGCCTTGCGATGTTTGCCTTGGACAACGCTATAACCGCGAGACTTTAGAGGTGCTTTACAAAGGCCACAACATCGCGCAGATTTTGCACATGACGGTAGAAGACGCTTTGGGGTTTTTGGGCGCTGTGCCGGCTTTGGCGCGCAAGCTGCAAACCTTGATGGACGTGGGCTTGGGCTATATACGCTTGGGCCAAGCGGCCACCACGCTCAGTGGTGGCGAGGCGCAGCGGGTGAAATTGGCGCTTGAGTTGTCCAAGCGCGACACAGGTCGCACGCTTTACATCTTGGATGAGCCCACCACCGGTCTGCACTTTGCTGATATTGATTTGTTGCTCAAAGTCTTGCACCAGTTGGTCGATGCTGGCAACACCATCGTGGTGATTGAGCACAATGTGGATGTGATCAAAACCGCCGATTGGGTGATAGACATGGGGCCTGAAGGCGGCAGCGGCGGGGGGCAGGTAGTGGCAATTGGGACGCCCGAAGAAGTGGCCGCCAACCCGCACAGCATGACTGGGCGATATTTAAAGCGTTTGCTCAGAAAGCTCTGAGGTCTCTTGCGATAGCGACAGTTTTGCAGCCTGTGCCATCGCAAAAGCCATCTCATCAAAAATCTTCATTGCCGAGTCGGTGGGAACCAAAAACTTGGTGCGCCGGTTACCCGTGTCATAAGTCAGTTCGATCATGCCGGCATCAAGCAAATCATT
>CAMBXY010000018.1 GCA_945871945.1 Bordetella parapertussis | reverse complement strand
GAAGACGTGCACCTCAATATAGAAGCGCGTCTGACCCAACTGGTGGGCGACGCGGGCAAGCGCCTGCACACCGGGCGCAGTCGCAACGACCAAGTGGCTACCGATGTGCGACTGTGGTTGCGAGGTGAAATAGACGCCATTGGCGAGTTGTTGAAAAACCTGCAACGCGCTTTGGTAGATGTAGCGGCTCAGCACACCGACACGGTCATGCCCGGCTTCACGCATTTGCAAGTGGCCCAACCCATCAGCTTTGCGCACCACCTGTTGGCTTATGTGGAAATGCTTTCACGCGACGAAGAGCGCATGGGCGAAATCCGTGCACGCACCAACCGCTTGCCCTTGGGCTCGGCGGCGCTGGCGGGCACCACCTACCCGTTAGACCGTGCACGCGTGGCGCGAAGTTTGGGCATGGTCAATGCACAAGGCGAGGCGCAGTTGTGCCAAAACAGCTTGGACGCGGTGAGCGACCGCGACTTCGCCATCGAGTTCACATCTGCCGCCACACTTTGCATGGTGCACATCAGCCGCTTGTCGGAAGAACTCATCATTTGGATGAGCCAAAACTTTGGCTTCATACAAATCGCTGACCGCTTCACCACCGGTTCTTCCATCATGCCGCAGAAAAAAAATCCCGATGTGCCCGAGCTGGCCAGAGGCAAAACCGGTCGTGTGGTGGGTCACCTCATGGGCCTGATCACCCTGATGAAAGGCCAAGCACTGGCCTACAACAAAGACAACCAAGAAGACAAAGAGCCGCTGTTCGACACGGTGGACACCTTGAAAGACACGCTGCGCATCTTTGCCGAAATGGTGGGCGGTCAAGTCAATCCAAGCACGGGGGCCAAAGAAGGCGGTATCAAGGTGAACGCCGCTGCCATGGAAGCGGCGCTGAAAAAAGGCTTTGCCACCGCCACCGATTTGGCCGACTACTTGGTGAAAAAAGGTTTGCCTTTTCGCGACGCGCACGAGACCGTGGCGCATGCGGTGAAAGCCGCTGCCAGCCACCACTGTGATTTATCCGAGTTGCCTTTGAAGGTGCTGCAAGGCTTTCACGCCTCCATTGAGCAAGATGTTTACGACGCTTTAAGCCTGCAAGGCTCTTTGAACGCCCGCAACACCGTGGGCGGCACCGCGCCCGCGCAGGTGAAAGCGCAAATAGCAAGACACCAACAACGGCTGGCTTGAGTAAAGCCCCCGCGCCAGTGCCCGGTGTTTCCCCTGGGGCCACGTAAATCGGCCACTTAGCTGCTGGCTCACATCTATTTTCTTATCGGTTTTCGCAATCGCTTGGTGGTTTTAATGGATTGGGCCATGGCTTATTCCTGTTTCAGCCGCCATGCGCGTGTCGTGGCTGGAACACTGTATGAAAAAGAACATGCATGCGAAAGTTACGCCTTTTGTGACTAGAATGGGTCTTATATAAGAGATAAAACCTCAACCCCTTCAGGAGACAAACATGACTTTGCCCGCCAAATCTATACTGGAATGTATTTATCAGCACGAAAAAAACCTTGCTGATCAGGTTTTTCTGACCCAGCCCATAGGCCAAGGGCGGGTGATTGACTACACCTGGGCGCAAACCGTCGATCAATCCAGACGCATGGCCGCGCATTTGATAACTTTGGGGCTTCCCCGCGGCGCCAAAGTTGCCATTCTGTCGAAAAACTGTGCTCACTTTTTCATGGCAGAAATGGCCATTTGGATGGCCGGCTACACCACCGTCGCGATTTTCCCCACCGAAAGCGCCGACACCGTGAAGTTTGTTCTAGAGCATTCTGAGTCCAGCCTGCTGTTTGTAGGCAAGCTCGACGAATGGCACAAACAAGCCCCAGGTGTGCCCCAAGATTTACCTCGCATCGCCTTGCCTTTGGCGCCTGAGACGCCCTACCAAAGCTGGGACGCCATCACCTCACGCACCGAGCCTTTGCCAGGCGATGTGCTGCGCGACGACAACGACTTGGCGATGATTATTTACACCTCGGGCTCCACCGGACAACCCAAGGGCGCGATGCACAACTTTGCGCGTATCAGCACCGTGGGTCACGGCATTGCCAATCGCATCAACGACAGCTTAGGTGCCAACCGCGATCACCGCATGTTGTCTTACCTGCCACTGGCGCATGTGTTCGAGCGGGCCTGGGCTGAAACCGTGTCTTTGGTGCATGGCCGTATCCATATGTTTTTTGCCGAAAGTCTGGATACGTTCATCCTCGACTTGAACCGTGCACAGCCCACCATTTTTGTGTCGGTGCCGCGTTTATGGTTGAAGTTTCAGCAAGGTGTGTTTGCCAAAATGCCTGCCAAAAAACTCAATCTGCTGCTATCCCTGCCTTTTCTTGGCAAGGTGGTGGCCAAGAAGGTGCTGACCGGCTTGGGCTTAGACAAAGTGGAAATGGCCGGCAGCGGCTCAGCGCCTTTGCCGCCCGATTTGATTCGCTGGTACCGTCGACTGGGTTTGAATTTGGTCGAGGGCTATGCCATGACCGAGGACTTTGCTTACTCACACAGCTCCGACGACACCTACAACGAACCCGGCTATGTGGGTATTCCATATGAAGGCGTGCAGGCCCGTATCAGCGACGAAGGCGAAATTCTCATCAAGTCGCCCGGGCAAATGGTGGGCTATTACAAGCGCCCCGATCTGGATGCGCAAAGTTTCACTGCTGACGGCTTCTTTAAAACCGGCGACTTGGGTTCGCGTCGCCCCGATGGTCAACTCAAAATCACCGGCCGCTTGAAAGAGTTATTTAAAACCAGCAAGGGCAAATATGTCGCGCCCGCCCCCATTGAGAACCTGCTGAACGCCCACCCCATGATCGAGTTGTCCATGGTGTCGGGTTCGGGCTTTGAGTCGGCTTATGCCCTGGTAGTCTTGGCCGAAGACCTGCGCCCCAAACTTCAACAAAAAGAGGTTCGCTCTGAGGTGGAAAAAACTTTGGCCGAGCTGCTGGCCAAGGTCAACCAAGAAGTCGCCGACTATGAACGTCTGAAAATGTTGGTGGTGGCGGCTCAGCCCTGGAGCATTGAAAACGGCTGCTTAACGCCCACCATGAAAATCAAGCGCAGCCATATTGAGTATTCGGTGCAACACCAACTCGACAATTGGTACGCCAACAGCAAAGTGGTGATTTGGACTTAAACCTTGGGGCGGGGTGATAAACCCCAGGCCACACCACCGGCGACCAAGCCCCAAAACGCCGGGCCTATGCCCCACACACTCAAACCCGAGGCAGTCACCAAAAAAGTGATGAAAGCCGGCTCGCGGGTCGATATATCAGCCAAAGAATTCACCAGCGCATTGGCAATCGTGCCAAACAATGCAAGACCTGCAATCACCATCACCAACGCTTGGGGCAAAGCGGCAAACAAGCTGACCACCGAAGCGCCGGCCAAGCCCATCAAAATATAGAACACACCTGCACTCATGGCCGCGGTGTAGCGTTTGTTTTTGTCCGGATGCGCCTCTTGGCCTGAGCAAATCGCTGCTGTGATGGCCGCCAAGTTCAGCGCAAACGCACCAAAAGGCGCCAGCACAAAATTGACCACGCCAATCCACCCCATCACGGGCGACAACGGAGGCGCATAGCCATGCGCTTTCATCGCCGCCACGCCCGGGATGTTTTGCGCGGCCATGGTGATGATGAATAAAGGCAAGGCCATGCCAATCAAAGCCGCCAGACTGAATTGCGGCGTTACCCACACCGGTTGGGCCCATTGCCAATCAATGCTTTGCCAATCCACACTGCCCTGCCAAGCGGCAAGCGCAGTTCCAGCTAACAATGATAAGACCACGGCATAGCGAGGTTGCCAGCGTCTGGCCAGCAAATACACCAGCGTCATCAACAAAGGCAGTGCCCACTGCTGGGACATGGTGACAAACACATCCAAGCCCAAACGCAGCAACACCCCCGCCAACATGCCAGAGGCCAAGGGCAAAGGTATGCGGTGCATGAAGCGCTCAAACACACCGCTAAAGCCCACCGCTATCACCAATAAAGAAGACACCACAAAAGCGCCTATGACTTCAGCCATGGGCATGCCACTGGCCGCGGTGATCAGCATGGCGGCGCCTGGCGTGGACCACGCAGTGACCACCGGTTGTTTGTAACGCCACGACAAGCCCAAGCAGGTGATGCCCATACCCAAACCCAGCGCCCAAATCCAAGACGCCATTTGCGCAGCATCAGCGCCAGAGACCTGAGCCGCGTGGAACACCACCGCCGCAGAACTGGCAAAACCCACCATCACCGTGATTGCGCCAGCAAACACCGTTGACACAGAGACATCTTTGATAAAAGACATGCAACGCTTTCCTTTGATCGACCCAACCCGCATCCTATCGTTGCTGAGTCTTGGCTATAACCCCAAGCGATATCTGGGCGACACCTCTGTGAACGCACAGGGGCTAACATATCTGCAGTTTGTTCAGGAGTTTCCATGACCGTCATCACCCATATTGCAGACCTTCAAGCCTTGGCGAAAAAACGTGTGCCGAAAATGTTTTACGACTACGCCGATTCAGGCAGTTGGACCGAAAGCACCTACCGCGCCAATGAAGATGATTTTCAAAAAATTAAATTTCGCCAACGCGTGGCGGTCAATATGGAAGGCCGCGACACCTGCAGCACGATGATTGGCCAAACAGTTGCCATGCCTGTGGCGATCGCGCCCACCGGCATGATTGGCATGCAACACGCCGATGGCGAAATTTTGGCCGCACGTGCCGCGAAAAAATTTGGCGTCCCCTTCACCTTGTCGACCATGAGCATTTGCTCTATTGAAGAAGTAGCCCAACACGCGGGCGCCGGATTTTGGTTTCAGCTCTACGTCATGCGCGACCGCGAATTTGTGGCCCGCTTGATTGAACGCGCCAAGGTCGCGGGTTGCAGCGCACTGGTGTTGACGCTGGACTTGCAAATCTTGGGTCAACGCCATAAAGACATTAAAAACGGTTTGTCTGCGCCGCCCAAACCCACCATCGCCAACCTGATCGACCTCATGACCAAGCCCGGGTGGTGCATGGGCATGCTGGGTACAACGCGTCGCCAGTTTGGCAACATCGTCGGTCATGTGCAAGGCGTCAAAGACATGAGCTCTTTGGGCGAATGGACCAATGGCCAGTTCGACCCCACCTTAAGCTGGGCCGACGTGGAATGGGTGAAAAAACTTTGGGGCGGCAAGCTGATTTTAAAAGGCATTCAAGATGTGGAAGACGCACGCTTGGCGGTGCAAAGCGGCGCGGATGCACTCATCGTGTCCAACCACGGCGGTCGACAGTTGGATGGTGCGGAGTCCAGCATCAACGCACTGCCGGCCATTGTTCAAGCTGTGGGCAAAGACATCGAAGTGCATATGGACGGCGGCATTCGCAGCGGCCAAGATGTGCTCAAAGCCAAGGCGTTGGGCGCACAAGGTGTGTATATAGGCCGCGCCATGCTGTATGGCGTAGGCGCCATGGGTGAAGAAGGCGTGAGCAAAGCGCTGCACATCATCCACAGAGAGTTGGAACTCAGCATGGCGTTTTGTGGCCACACCCAAATTAACACGGTAGACCGCAACATCTTGTTGCCTGGAACTTTCCCTAGCTAAGTTTTGTAGTCTCGGCGTTCATGGCCTTACTGCGCCGCATTGCCCACTTGGACATGGATGCGTTCTATGCATCGGTCGAGTTGCTGCGTTACCCCCAGCTCAAAGGCTTGCCAGTGGTGATTGGCGGGGGCAGGCGTCGCGAAGATGATTTGCTGGCTGCCATGCGTTTGCGCGAACCTGATCGCGAATGGACCTCGCAGCATTTAAGTGACATCCCCTTAGAGGTATTTCCGCGCTTGACCAGCTATGTGGGGCGTGGCGTCATCACCACCGCCACTTATGCGGCGCGGGCTTTTGGTGTGGGCTCAGCCATGGGTGTGATGAAAGCCGCCAAGCTCTGCCCCCAAGCTATTTTGCTGCCGGTCGACTTTGACCAATACCGCCACTACTCCCGCACTTTCAAAGACATTGTTCTGGATATCGCACCGGTAGTGGAAGACCGCGGCGTGGATGAAATTTACATTGACTTCACCGATGTGCCAGGCGGGCAACGCGCAGGCGGACAGGCCTTGGCCCGCTTGATTCAAAAAGCCATCAGTGACGCCACAGGCCTGACCTGCTCGATAGGTGTCGCACCCAACAAACTGTTGGCCAAGATGGCCAGTGAGTTCAATAAGCCCAACGGTATTTCCATCATTCACATGGAAGATGTGCAAAGCCGCATTTGGCCGTTGGCCTGTCGCAAGATCAATGGCATTGGTCCCAAGGCCGAAGAAAAACTTCAGGCGTTTGGCATTCACACGATTGGTGACTTGGCGACCATTGAACGCGATTGGCTGATGCAGCACTTTGGCAAGAGTTATGGTGCTTGGCTGTTCGATGCGTCTCACGGCTTAGATGAACGCGCGGTGGTGACCGAAAGCGAGCCGGTGTCCATGAGTCGCGAAACCACTTTCGAAAAAGACCTGCATGTGGTGCATGACCGTGCTGCATTGGGTGACATCTTTACCCGCTTGTGCCAGCAAGTCGCCGCTGATTTGCAGCGCAAAGGTTATGTAGGCAAAACCATTGGCATCAAGCTGCGTTTCGATAACTTTCAAAGCGTCACACGCGACCAAACCATTGACCACTACACCGCTAACCCCGCAGAAATTCGTCAGGTGGGTGGTTTGTGTTTAAAGCGGGTAGACATGAAACGACGCCTGCGCTTGCTGGGTGTAAGGGTGGGCGCACTGGTGAAATCAGACACCAAAGAAGCGCTTTACCCAGCTGCGGCAAAATTAACTACCGTCTTGCAAGCCCGCGAACCTACTTTACCTTCTTCACCTTCAGAGCCCCAACATGAACAAGCTGACCTGTTTTGATTTAAGCATCAACGAGCATATCGCCCACTTGGTGTTGAACCGCCCCCAAGCACTCAACACCTTGGACCTGACTTTTTGGCGAGAGCTTGATGCAGTGCTGCAGGATTTGCATCAGGGCAATCAAGCGCGGGTCTTGGTCATCAGCAGCACGGGCAAACATTTCAGTGCGGGCATGTCGCTGGAAGTGTTTGGCTCGACGGTCGCAATGGATGACCAAAGCGCCGAAGGCCGTGCTGCCATTACCGATATGTTGGCGGGTTTGCAGTCCACCTTCACCCGCATTGAAAACCTGCGCATCCCCGTTATCGTTTCGTTGCAAGGCGGTTGTATTGGCGGCGCGGTGGACATGGTCACAGCCGCTTGCTTGCGTTACGCCAGCGCAGATGCGTTTTTCTGCATCCAAGAAATCAATATAGGCATGGTGGCCGATGTGGGCACCTTGCAGCGTTTACCCAAACTCATGCCCATGACTGTGGTGAAAGAACTGGCTTACACCGGCAAACGCATGGGCGCAGACAAAGCTTTGCAATACGGCTTGGTCAATGAAGTACTGCCTGATGCTGCCAGCGCATTGGCCGCCGCCATGCAAACTGCCAAAGAGATTGCCAGCAAACCGCCCGTGGCCATATGGGGCACCAAACAAGCTTTGCACTATGCGCGTGAGCACAGCACCGAGGATGCGCTCAAACAAATGGGCTGGTTGCAATCTGGCATTTGGAGCAATGACCATGTGAAAGAAGCCATCGCAGCATTTCAGGCCAAACGCTCGGCCCAGTTTCCCAACCTAGCGCCCTTGAAGTCTTTCACCGACTGAGACGCTTATTGCCTAGCGGTTCGCACTTGCAGCGGCAAGCCTTGCGCGTAGCTGCTGCGCCAAGGGTTGATGTCGACACCGCCGCGCCGCGTGTAACGCGCATACACGGTGAGCTTGGTGGGTTTGCAACGCGTCCAGATGTCCATGAAGATGCGCTCCACGCAATGCTCGTGAAACTCATTGTGGTTGCGAAAACTCACGATGTACTGAAGCAAGCCGGCTTGGTCAATTTGTGCGCCGCTGTAACTGATGCTGACACTGCCCCAGTCGGGTTGGCCTGTGACCAAGCAATTGCTTTTCAGCAGATTGCTGAACAGTGTCTCTGTGACCGGCGCTTCATTGGATGCAGCACTGAGCAATTCAGGCGCAGGCTGGTAATGGCTGCAGTCCAAATCAAGCCTGTCCAAACTCAAGCCATCCATCTCAGCGATTTTTTCTTTGGCATATTGCTCGGGCGAAAGCAGTTGCACACCCACAGCCGACTTCATTGCGTCGCCGCGCCACACCGCCTCGGACAAATCTTTTTGTAATGTTTGGCGAACTGCGTCTAAGTCTGCAAACACGGTGTTGTTGAAACTGTTGAGGTACAGCTTGAGGGATTTACTCTCCACCAAATGCGTGGTTTCACACGGCACGGTGAAGCGACCCAAAGCCACCTGTGGTTTACCGCGGGCATTCAGCCAACTCAATTCATAGGCAGTCCATAAATCTGCGCCTAAAAAAATCGGGCGCTCTGCCACACCAATCAACGCACGCTGGGCGGCGCGGGGCAGCGGGTAAAGCAAGGCTGCGTCGTAATGGTCAGCATAGCTGGCAACCTTTCCAAGCAGAGAGGTTTCAGGTGTGTTCATAAAGGCGTGTGGGCATTTAAAAAAGGCAAGAGCCGCGACATCATCTGCTCCAATGCACCGGGCGGCATATCGTGGCCCATGCCCTCAATGCCATGCAGCTTGGCATTGGGTATGCGTCTGGCTGTGTCTTCTCCGCAGGCATAAGGCACCAAGGGGTCGGCTTTACCGTGGATCACCAAGGAGGGCGTGGTGATGCGGTTGAGCAGTCCCGCGCGCGCGCGGTCGGCCATGGCCGAGAGCATTTGCCGATAGGCTCCCATGGGGCGGTTGCTGCGCTTCAAAGAGTCATTGACCAACTGCTGTTGTGAGCCCTCGGGATGTTCAAAGCCTGGGCCTGCAAGCGCTTGCACAAAGCGCAGCGCCTGTTGACGCGCGGCATCACTGCCGGCTTGGGCAGGAGGCGCAAACAACACACGGCGCATGGCGGGCGTGGGACCGGGCAGACCTTTGGCGCCGCTGCTGCTCATGATGCTGGTCAAGCTGAGCGCCCGCTGTGGTGCACTGATGCACATGCGTTGCGCAATCATGCCGCCCATGCTGACCCCCACCAAATGCGCTTGGCTGATTTGCAAATGGTCGAGTACGCCCAAAGCGTCATTGGCCATGTCTTGAATGCTGTAAGGCGCTTGGGGCTGCAAGCCCAGTTTTTGTTGCAGCATAAACCACAGCAAATTCGGGGCAGGCAAATGCGCCATGTCTTGCGACAAACCGATGTCGCGGTTGTCTAGGCGAATGACACGGAAACCTGCTTGGTGAATTTGGCGCACCATGGCTTCGGGCCACACAATGAGTTGCATGGCCATGCCAGGGATCAGGAAAACCGCCACCCGGTCTCGCTCACCCGTGTCTTCCACTTCGATGCGCACACCATTGACAAAGAGTTGCATGGTCTGGACTTTCAGTCGTTGAGATGGCGGCGAAACACCAAGCTGTCAGCACTGGAAGCGCTGGCTTCGAAGGCATAGCCTTCCAAGTTGAAGGCTTGCAACGCTTCGGGCGTCTTGGCTTGCTGTTGAATCGCGTAACGCGCCATCAAGCCCCGTGCGCGCTTGGCAAAAAAGCTGATGATCTTGTACTGGCCGTTTTTATGGTCTTGGAACACGCATTCGATCACCCGCGCTTGCAAGGCTTTGCGGTCGACTGCTTTGAAATACTCTTGCGACGCCAGATTGACGATGACGGGCTCTTTGCTGTGGCTTAGCTGTTGATTTAAATGCTCGGCAATGAGTGCGCCCCAAAACTGGTACAGATTGTTAGCCTTACCGTGCTTGAGCGCCGTGCCCATCTCTAGTCGATAGGGCTGCATCAAGTCAAGAGGGCGCAACACGCCATACAAACCACTCAAGATGGCCACATGCACTTGTGCCCATTGCAAGTCTTTGGGCTTTAAGCTTTTGGCATCCAGGCCTTCATACACATCGCCATTGAAGGCCAGCACCGCGGGGCGGGCGTTGGCCTCGGTGAACTTGGGAGACCAAGCTTTGTAGCGCTGCACATTCAGTTTGGCCAGCGCCTCGCTCAAGTCCATCAAGTCGGAAATTTGCTGTGGCGTCTTCTTCTTGAGCGTGGCGATCAGCTCGGCAGATTGGGGCACAAACTGTGGTTGAGTGGCCGCAATGGCTGGCAAGGTGGATTCGTAGTCCAGAGATTTGGCGGGGGAGAGCAGGAACAGCATTTTCTAATTATCGGGTTAGTTTAGCCTTGGCCGACCGAAATGCTATTTCTGCGGCATGCATCAGGCTGGGATGTAAAGTTCCTAGCTTGGGTGATTGGCCATGCGGACTTCGCGGTGGTACTTTGAAATAACGCTCAGACCAAGGCAACATCATCTTGCGCTTGAAATCAAACTTGGTGGCATAAGACAAACCTGCTAAGGCAAAGGCTGCTGAATGCTGGTGCTGCGTGATGACCATTTGCCCCGAATGAAGACGACTGACACCTGGAGAAGTGCCGTACACAACGGTAACCACATGCCCGTCAAATCTTGTATCGATTTGAATCACCAAGGCTGGGCGAGGCTTGGGGCCAGGCTGCAAGTCAGGTAGGAACGGAAAGCAACACCAGACAATATCACCTGGGGTGGGCAGTTTCCATGAGTACGTCATGCAAACAAGGTTTGGCTGGAAAGTAGACTTCCACTGGGTAGGTGCTTGGTTGCATCTTTTTGCAAAGCCTTCATTTGCTTTGACGAGAGTGGACCATCATCTGGCTCATAGCCGGGCAAGACATCGCTGGCAAAGCGAGATAAAGCCATGTGAATGACTTGGGTTTCGTTCAAGTCCAAGGCCTTGGCCAAGGCCTTGACAGTATGGCGGGTTACGCCAACTGCCGTATTCTGCGAACGAAATTTCACCAACAATTGATCGGCAGCAGCGGTCATGAACTCCCCCTTTTTCATATATGCGTAATATATATGAAAATTATCTCTTCGCCTCAAGCTTGGGTTATTTCAAATCCCCAGCTAAGGATGCCAAAGCGTCTTCTGCGATTTGCGTGTGCGCCGGATAATTGGTGTGGTCACAACCCAATTTCGCCGCCGCACCGGCTTTGATGGCCGCCTTGGCGGCTGCATCAAACTCAAAACGCACAAAGTGCACCGCTGAGGTTTTTTCGTCGTTTTCACGGTCTAAGTCTTCGTCGGCGATGGCGTACACGCGGGCATAGCCCTCGACCTCGATGAACATGCGGTCTTCCACACCGATAAGCCTCGCTAACTCGCGTTTGCGCTCGTTCACATCGGGGTATTCGATAAGCATGGTGGCCTTCCAGTTGCTGCCTTCTGGCACCAAGGGGGCATAGGCTTCTATCTCTTGTTGAATACCTTCTTCTTCGAAGATTTTTTCAATCCGCAGCATCTCTTGGATTTGGTAGCGAACGGTGGTTTCACTCTCAAACTGCAAGGTGATATGGTCTCCCAAATGCACCGAGCGCAATTTGCGGTGAGCCAGTACCTCGGCCTTGTGGGTCTTGCGAAATTTGCTGTAAGCCTCAAGGCTCATCAGGTTGTCAGAGGTGATGTGTCCGGTAATCTGCATAAATTGCTTTCAATTAATTGGAATCTGACCCCAATTATTTCAGGCCGTAGGCTTTGGCCACGAGGCTGATGGGGTGTTGAAGTTCAGGCACGGCTTGGCCGCTGGCCTCAAAGCCTTGGGCGATGTGGTGGCCGCCCAGCGGGCAGTCGGAGCTGATGTAGTCGGGCTTGCTGCCGTCTTTCATGGTGGCCATGGCTTTGACCACGGGTTTGCCAATCTTCATGGCGTAAGCGTGGGTAGCTTTTTTCACGCCATAGGTGCCGGCGTGTCCCGAGCAACGCTCTATGGTGTTGATGGTGGTGTCGGGAATCATCTTGAGCATTTCTTCGGTTTTCTTGCCGATGTTTTGCACCCGACCATGGCAGGGAATTTGATAGCTGACATTGCCCAAGCTTTCGGGAAACTCGGTTTTCAGCAAACCATCACGCTTACGCGCCATCAGGTATTCAAACGGGTCCCACATATGCTCTTTGACCAACTGTGTTTCAGCGTCGTTGGGGTACATCAGCGGCAACTCTTGCTTGAACATCAAGGTGCATGAAGGCACTGCGCTCAAAATGGCGAAGCCCTCACGTGCGTACTTGGCGAGGATGGGCATATTGATTTGCTTGTTCCCGTCCACCGACTGCAAGTCGCCCAATTCCAGCTTGGGCATACCGCAGCATTTTTCTTTGGACACCAACTCGTAAGGGATGTCGTTGTGATCGAGGATTTTCAGCAAATCCATGCCAATGCCAGGTTCGTTGTAATTCACATAGCAGGTTGAATATATGACCACCTTGCCGGGTGTTTTTTCCCCGTCAATGACTTTGCTGCTTTTAGCCTTTGAAGCTTGGCTGCGAAATCTCTTGGTGGCCAACTCGGGTAACCAAGCATCTTTGTCAACACCCAAGGCCGACTCCATTACAGAGCGTGCTATCTTGGTTTTATTGATCGCATTAACCGCTTGCACAACCACAGGGATACCCGCAAATTGGCCATGCACATCGGTGGAGGCCAGCAGTTTTTCACCCGTGGTCACTTCACCTTTTTGAAACTTGATGGCCTTGGCCCGCAGCATGGTGTGGGGGAAATCGAGGTTCCATTCGTGGGGTGGCACGTAGGGGCATTTGGTGAGGTAGCACAGGTCACACAAATAGCACTGGTCAACCACTTTCCAGAAATCTTTTTTGTCCACGCCATCCATCTCAAGCGTGGGGCTTTCATCCACCAAGTCAAACAGCGTGGGAAACGAGCCGCACAAGCTCACGCAGCGGCGACAGCCGTGGCAAATATCAAAGATGCGCTCCATCTCGGTGAGACAGGCTTCTTCGTTATAGAAGTCGGGGTTGAGCCAATCCAGCGGATGGCGTGTAGGGGCTTCTAAGTTGCCTTCGCGGGACATGCTGTGTTCCTTAAAAAAAGGGGCGCTGAGCCATGTACGCCCAACGCCCTACTCTCAATTCTGAGAAAAGATCAATCGACCAATTCGGCCAATGCTTTGGCGTAACGGTTGGCGTGTGAGCGCTCAGCCTTGGCCAAAGTTTCAAACCAGTCGGCGATTTCGTCGTGGCCTTCGTCACGTGCGGTTTTGGCCATGCCTGGGTACATGTCGGTGTACTCATGGGTTTCGCCGGCCACTGCAGCTTTCAGGTTGTCACGGGTGGGGCCAATCGGCAAGCCAGTGGCGGGGTCGCCGCACTGCTCTAGCCATTCCAAATGACCGTGGGCGTGACCGGTCTCGCCTTCGGCGGTAGAACGGAACAATGCTGCCACATCATTTTGGCCTTCGATATCGGCCTTGTTTGCGAAATACAGGTATCGACGATTGGCCTGAGACTCGCCTGCGAAGGCGGCCTTCAGGTTTTCTTCTGTCTTAGAGCCTTTAAGAGCTGACATGAGGAATCTCCTTGGGTTGATGAAAATGCTTTGAAATTGGTATCAAAGACCGCCATAGATTAACGGGTGAATATGAAAAGTCCAATGAGATGTTTCAATCTACACTATTGATTAAGACTATCAACCCTTAATTTTCCCAAAAATTAATTGGAATCTGACCCCGATTAAAAAAATGACGACTGTAATGAAAATTGATTTTGTGTCCGATATCGCCTGTCCTTGGTGCGCTGTGGGTCTGGGTGCGCTAGAGCAAGCGCTAGAAGAACTGCAAAATGAGGTGAAAGCTGACATTCATTTTCAGCCTTTTGAACTCAACCCTCGGATGCCTCCAGGCGGTGAAGACTTGGTGGAGCATTTGGGCAAGAAATACGGCTCTACCGCGGACCAACAAGCGCAGATGTACCAAAACATCAAAGCGCGGGGAACTGAGGTAGGTTTTGCTTTTCACCCCACAGGCCGTGGCCGCATCTTCAACACTTTTGATGCGCATCGCTTGCTGCATTGGGCCGAGGTTGAGGGCCTGACTGGCGATCAACACAAATTGAAAAAGGCTTTCTTGGAAGCTTACCAAGGTCGTGGGGAAGTGATTGAGTCGCATGATGTGCTGCTTGATATCGTGAAACAAATAGGCATGGACGTGAGTGCGGCAAAGGCCGTGCTGGAAAGCCAAACCTTTGCGCAAGAAGTGCGTGAAAAAGAAAACTTCTACACAAGTGCTGGCATCCATTCTGTGCCTGCCGTCATCATCAATGACAAGCACCTCATCTCAGGGGGTCAGCCTGCTGAAGTTTTTGCCAATGCTTTGCGACAAATCGCCGCTGCACAGGTCTGACCACTTCCAAGTCTTTCACAGCAGAACGCGCCGCTAAAATCTACTTCTTTTTATTTGAATTACCACGCTTAAAGATCAGCGTGTCACACCCACATCCCTATGAGTAACGCCCCCGCGCAACCCAGCTTAGATAGCCTGTCAAAATCTTTTGAACCTGCCGCCCTTGAGGCCCACTGGGGTCCTGAGTGGGAAAAGCGCGGCTACGGCGTGGCGGGTTTTCGCGGTACCGGTCAGCCCCAAGCAGACCAACCCGCCTTCGCTATTCAACTGCCGCCGCCCAATGTGACAGGCACGCTGCACATGGGTCATGCGTTCAACCAAACCATCATGGACAGCCTCACGCGCTACCACCGCATGAAGGGCTTTAACACCGTGTGGGTGCCTGGCACCGACCATGCGGGCATCGCCACGCAAATTGTGGTGGAGCGGCAATTGCAGGCTCAAGGCATCAGTCGCCACGACATGGGGCCTACACCCGATGTGGCGCGTAAAAATTTCATTGCCAAAGTATGGGAATGGAAAGAGCAATCGGGCAACACCATCACCCAACAAATGCGCCGCATGGGCGACAGCGTGGACTGGAGTCGCGAGTACTTCACCATGGACGACAAATTGTCGCCGGTGGTGACCGATACGTTTGTGAAGCTTTACCAACAAGGCTTGATTTACCGTGGCAAACGTTTGGTGAATTGGGACCCGGTGCTGATGAGCGCGGTGTCGGATTTGGAAGTGGAAAGCACCGAGTCGGATGGCTTTATGCACTACATCTGCTACCCCTTCACCAAGGGGCCGCAACTGGTTGATGGTGTGATGCAAAAAGGCATGACGATTGCCACCACCCGGCCCGAGACCATGCTGGCCGACGGCGCTTTAGCAGTGCATCCCGAAGACCAGCGCTACCAACATTTGGTGGGACAGATGGTGGACCTGCCTTTGTGCGACCGCCAAATTCCCATCATCGCCGACGACTTTGTAGACCGCGAGTTTGGTTCGGGTTGCGTGAAGATCACTGGCGCACATGACTTCAACGATTACGCCTGTGCACAGCGCCACAATTTGCCGCTCATCACCATCTTCACACTAGATGCAAAGGTGAATGGGAACGGCCCTGCGGCCTACCAAGGCCTAGACCGGTTTGCCGCACGCAAAGCGGTCAACCTAGATTTACACAACATGGGTTTGATGCTGGAAATCAAGCCGCACAAATTGATGCTACCGATTTGCGCCCGCACCGGCCAAGTGGTTGAACCCATGCTGACCGACCAGTGGTTTGTCGCCATGAATGAAGTCAGTCCACAGGACCCCAGTGGCAAAAGCATTGCGCAAAAAGCCATTGATGCGGTGCAGTCGGGCGAAGTGAAGTTTGTCCCTGAAAACTGGGTCAACACCTACAACCAATGGATGAACAACATCACCGATTGGTGCATCAGTCGCCAGCTTTGGTGGGGCCACCAAATCCCCGCTTGGTACGACGAAAATGGCAAGGTCTATGTGGCCCATGATGAGGCAGCAGCACAAGCCCAAGCCCCCGGCAAAACCCTGACCCGCGATCCCGATGTTCTCGACACTTGGTACTCTTCAGCTTTGGTGCCTTTCAGTACTTTAGGCTGGAGCCCAGATGCAGCAGGTGGTCGCGACAGGCCGGGTGAGCGTGATGGACTTGGACGCAGCGACATCGGGCGCGAAGCGGACGGGAGCCAGGCCGAGCCCAGTGCGCGCACCAGCGCCGACATAGATCTTTACCTTCCCAGCAG
>CAMBXY010000017.1 GCA_945871945.1 Bordetella parapertussis | reverse complement strand
ATGCGGCTGTTACAAAGGCCAGTAAAAAGCTCGCTGGCAAGCGCATGGAGTGGAGATTTAATGGGCCAGGAAAAGAAAGCACCTATTTCTGCGCTGTTGGTGAAAAGCTCACACCAGATGACGGGTTAATCAAACGATTCACGATGACAAAAGATTTATCCGATCTCATTGTGTTCATGGTGAACAGCTACATCCGACCCACTGATGTCCGCAATATGCAGCATAAGCATGTGGAAGTGATCAAACGTGAATGGACATATTTGCGACTGACCCTACCACCCAGCAAGGGGCACAGTTTCCCGACCACAACCATGCCATGGGCTGTGAAGGTTTACGAGCGCATTTGCCGCAGACAAGAAATTGAATTTGGCAGACCAGTTGGTCCTGAGGACTATGTGTTCATGCCGCATGCAGGTACACGTGACAGTGCCATCAAATCTCTTGCAAAACAATTTGACATCGTGCTGGCGCTAACAGGTCTAAAGATTAGCAATGTGGGTGAGCCACGAAGTCTCTACAGCCTGCGTCACAGCAGCATCATGTTCCGCTTGATGTTTGGCAGAGCCGTAGACACCTTGACCTTGGCTAGAAACGCACGAACCAGTCCTGAAATGATTGATCGCTTTTACGCTGCTCCGCTGCAAGCTGAAATGAATGTGGGTGAGTTGCAGAGCAAGCGCAGACCGCGTCCATGGGAATTAAACCAAGCGAAATAGCAACATGCTGCGGTGAGGGCTGAGTAGAAATCACCACCTTGATTTGACAAGTACTCCACCACAATTTTTCGCAGCCCAATTTTTTACGGACGCAGGACCCAATCGGGCAACGCGTGCGGGCATCAAAAAAGCGCTACAGCGCACTCAAACGCATGAGGGCTGGGCTGAGTAGCTGGCGAGCAGATTTTGGGCTTGTAGGGCTTAAAAATTTAAACGTTTTTTTACAAGCGATTTGCTGGCGCTTAAGACGAAAAAAAAGCACTGATTTTTCAGTGCTTGGATTCAAATCTGGTGGGTCGTAGTGGGATCGAACCACTGGCTTCCACCGTGTGAAGGTGGCACTCTACCGCTGAGTTAACGACCCAGATATACAAATATTTTACACCGCAATATTTCGCCAAAGCGTTTTGCCACCACTGGCCTTATCAATATCGCAGAGGACTTGCTCATGCGCCAAAATTTCTTGGTTATTTGGAAACACCATGGGCAAAATAAAGTTGGATAAATCAACTTTCAATACATTGCCAGAAGAGTCTAAAGACTCGCTGGTATCAATCATCAGTGCATTTTGGCCACGGGTCAAACAAATATACACATCTGCAAGTAATTCAGCATCTAGCAAAGCGCCATGAAGCGTGCGCGCAGAATTGTTGACCCCCAGCCTGTCACAAAGTGCGTCTAAAGAATTTCTTTTCCCCGGATAGATCTCTTTTGCCATAGCCAAGGTGTCAAGAATTTTGACAACATGGTTTTGCAGAGCAAGGGAGCCACAGTTTTGAAGTTCTTTGTTGAGAAAGCTCACGTCAAAAGCGGCGTTATGAATGATTAACTCAGCGTCTTTGATAAACCCAAGGAACTCTTCAGACACTTCAATAAATTTAGGCTTGTCCAGCAAAAATTCGTTGCTGATGCCATGTACCTTTAAGGCATCCTCATGGCTTTCGCGCTCGGGATTCAAATAATAATGAAATGTTCGCCCAGTTAATTTGCGATTGATTAATTCAACACAGCCAATCTCAATGATTCGGTCACCAGCATCAGCCGATAAGCCGGTGGTTTCTGTATCTAAAACAATTTGACGCATGCTGCTTAATGATTTTCTTTGGCGTGATTGATGGTGTAACGCGGGATCTCAACCACTAAATTTTTTGATCCCACTAAAGCTTGGCAAGCTAAGCGCGAAAAAGGCTCCAAGCCCCAAGCTCGATCCAATAAATCATCTTCATCTTCTTGTGCAGGATTGAGACTTTCAAAACCTTCTTTCACAATGACGTGGCAAGTCGTACAGGCACAACTCATATCGCAGGCATGTTCAATTTGCAAATCATTTTCAAGCAAAGCCTCACAGATAGAAGTTCCAGGGCTGGCGTGAATTTCTTTACCTTCTGGACAATATTGTGCATGTGGAAGTATGCGTATGGTGGTCATTAAATAGATCCTATGGTCTTGCCAGACAAAACTTTTCGAATGCTCTCATTCATGCGTAAAGCTGCAAAAGCTTCTGTACCTTTGGCTAAGTCTTCTGTCGTCTTTTCAATAAACACGTGGTCTTCTGTCAGCTTGGCTTGAACCGCAGCTTGCATCAATTGATCAATATGAAGCTTTTCTTCCTCAGTCAACAAATGTGCATCGGACTGCAAGGCGCTTTGAGTGGCTAAGCACATGCGATCGACTTCAAGTCTCGACTCAGCCAAGGCTCTTGCATTCTTATCGAAATCAGCCGTATGAAAACTGTCTTGCAACATGGTGGTGATCTGCTCATCAGACAAGCCATAGCTAGGCTTGACTTCAATTTGCGATTCAACACCGCTATTGGTTTCTTTTGCAGCCACTGAAAGTAAACCATCTGCATCCACAGTGAAAGTCACACGAATACGCGCTGCACCTGCTGCCATGGGAGGAATACCCCGCAGTTCAAAGCGAGCAAGGCTGCGGCAATCTTTGACCAAGTCCCGCTCGCCCTGAACAATATGAACAGAAAGTGCCGTCTGGCCGTCTTGATAAGTGGTGAAATCTTGCGCCATAGCGGTAGGTATGGTTTGATTCCTCGGAACGATTCGCTCGACCAGCCCACCCATGGTCTCGATACCCAAAGAAAGGGGTATGACGTCCAATAAAAGCATATTGCCATCAGAGTTGTTGCCGACCAACTGATTGGCTTGCAAGGCGGCCCCCAACGCCACAACCTCATCAGGATTTAAGTTGTTCAAGGGCTGGCAATTCAATAACTCACCGACTGCCTTTTGAACAAATGGCATGCGGGTTGATCCGCCCACCATCACCACTCCTTGAATATCAGATGCTGTGATTTGCGCATCTCTGAGGGTTTTTTTTACCGCAGCTAGGGTGCGCTGGGTTAAAGCCAAGGACAGATCTTCAAATACTTCACGCGAGACTTCAATGCTTAAATGCCCATCAGACAACACAACTTCAAACAAAGCAGTTCTCGCTGATGACAATGCCTCTTTGCATTTGCGTGCAGCTACCAAAACATTAGTTTTATCGGCATTGGTTGAGACATGTCTATGGGTAATTTCAAGAACGTGTTTAACCAAAGCTCTGTCATAGTCATCCCCGCCCAAGGCAGAGTCGCCTCCGGTGGAGAGCACTTCAAACACGCCTTTGCTTAGACGAAGAACAGATATATCGAAAGTGCCGCCGCCAAGGTCGTAAACAGCATAAATGCCTTCAATTGCGTTATCGAGACCATAGGCCAATGCTGCGGCTGTTGGCTCATTGATAAGCCGCAAAACATGGATATTGGCAAGCTTGGCGGCATCTTTGGTTGCTTGGCGTTGGGCATCATCAAAATAAGCCGGAACCGTAATCACAGCCCCATAAATATCATCATCAAAAGTGTCCTCGGCTCGCTGCCTAAGGCTTGCCAAAATTTCTGCACTGACCTCGACTGGCGACTTATCTCCATCGATAGTTTGAAGGGTCAACATGCCTGGACTGTCTACAAACTGATAAGGCAAGTCTTTTGAATTGGCTATATCTTTTAAAGCTCTGCCCATGAATCTTTTAACAGACACAATAGTGTTGGCTGGGTCTTCTGATTGGCTTGCTAATGCGTCAGCGCCAATCAGCCGTCGATTGTCAGATAAGTACCTGACAGCTGAGGGCAAAATCACACGTCCTTCATGGTCGGGCAGACACTCTGCCACCCCGCTCCTGACACTTGCAACCAAAGAGTGGGTGGTGCCAAGATCAATACCTATGCCAATGCGTCTGGCATGTGGATCTGGTGCTTGACCAGGTTCAGAAATTTGTAACAAAGCCATCTCAGCAATTACCCCTTACGCGTTTTCCAATTGCTCAAGACGCTTGTTTATATCAATTTCGAAACGCTCCATAAACATCAAAGCTCTTACTTCTACCGCAGCGTTTGCCCAATCTTTATCTCTGTCAATAAAAGATTCGCATCGCAAAAATGCAACTTCTTTGGCAGCCAACAACTCTTCATGTAGTCCGACCATACCGCTCAAGGAAATAGTTTCTTCAAGTTGCTCTCTCCACTGAATTTGCTGAAGAAGGAATTCTGCCGGCATAGAAGTATTTTCTTCTGCATGAATGCGAACACCATTTAATTCACACAAATAAGCAGCACGCTTGAGAGGAAATTTGAGACGCTGATAGGCTTCATTGACTCGGACTGAATACTGCATGGCGACTCTTTGCGAGGCAGCTTCTTGTGTAGAAAAGTTATCTGGGTGAATAGACCTTAAAAGGTTTTTCCAGCGATCATCCAATAGTTGGCGATTTAATTTAAAACCAACAGGCAAATTGAAAAGCTCAAAATCACTCGAAGACAGCGAAAAATGCTGTAGGTCTTTGCCCGCAACCATTTTCAAACTCTGAACGACTCACCACAACCACATCGGTCACGTTCATTAGGGTTATTGAATTTGAATCCCTCGTTCAAGCCTTCGCGAACAAAATCTAACTCAGTGCCATCGAGGTAAGCCAAACTCTTGGGGTCAATCAGTATTTTTAATCCGTGTGCTTCAAAGACAATATCTTCATTGCCAAGATCGTCAACGTATTCGAGCTTGTAAGCCAAACCAGAACAACCCGTGGTTTTGACACCAAGGCGAACGCCAACGCCCTTACCTCTTTTAAAAAGGTATTTATTGACATGCCGTGCTGCGGCTTCGGTCATAGATACTGACATATCAATGCGCGTTTTTCTTTTTGTAGTCTTCCACCGCTGCCTTGATGGCATCTTCAGCCAAAATGGAACAGTGAATTTTGACGGGTGGCAGGGCCAATTCTTGGGCAATCTCGCTGTTCTTTAGAGCTGCAGCTTGGTCTAGGGTTTTGCCTTTCACCCACTCTGTCACCAAAGAGGATGAAGCAATAGCTGAACCGCAACCGTAGGTTTTGAAACGGGCATCTTCGATCACACCCGTCAGTGGATTGACTTTGATTTGTAACTTCATCACGTCTCCGCATGCAGGCGCACCCACCATCCCGGTTCCCACAGAATCGTCACCCTTGTCAAAGGAACCCACGTTTCGTGGGTTTTCGTAATGATCAATCACTTTTTCGCTGTATGCCATGTTTTTCTCCGTCAAGTAATCAGTGGGCTGCCCATTGAATGGTGCTGAGGTCAACACCATCTTTGTACATTTCCCATAAAGGGCTGAGATCGCGCAATTTATTCACATTGGCGCGAATAGTTAAAATTGCGTAATCAATTTCTTCTTCAGTTGAATAGCGGCCCACAGTCATACGCAAACTGCTGTGAGCGAGTTCATCACTGCGACCTAATGCACGCAAAACATAGCTAGGCTCCAGGCTTGCTGAAGTGCAAGCTGAGCCAGAGGAAACCGCCAAGCCTTTGATACCCATGATGAGAGACTCTCCCTCAACAAAATTGAAACTGATATTGAGGTTGTGCGGTACACGTTGGGTCAAGTGGCCATTCACAAAAACTTGCTCTACGTCTTTTAAGCCATTTAAAAGTCTTTGTTGAAGATGGCGAGCCTTGGCAACGTCTTGCGGCATTTCGAGTTTGGCAATACGAAACGCTTCACCCATGCCCACACACTGGTGGGTAGGCAAAGTACCGCTGCGCATACCGCGCTCTTGGCCTCCACCGTGCATTTGTGCTTCCAATCGAACGCGGGGTTTACGCCGAACGTAAAGAGCACCAATACCCTTGGGGCCATAGGTTTTATGGGAAGCCAGACTCATCAAATCGACAGGCAGCTTTTCTAAATCAATCTCAATTTTTCCTGTAGATTGGGCTGCGTCAACGTGGAAAATAATGCCTTTTTCACGACACAAAGTGCCAATAGCGGCTATGTCTTGGATAACTCCGATTTCATTGTTGACATGCATCACACTGACCAAAATTGTGTCAGGGCGAATAGCATCTTTCAAGCGGTTAATGTCAAGCAACCCATCTTCTTGAACATCAAGATACGTGACTTCAAAACCTTGACGCTCAAGCTCTCGCATAGAGTCGAGAACAGCTTTGTGTTCAGTTTTGACTGTGATGAGGTGACGCCCTTTTGTCTTGTAAAAATTGGCAGCGCCCTTGATAGCCAAATTATTGGATTCGGTAGCACCTGAGGTCCATACAATTTCACGCGGGTCTGCACCAATGAGTGCAGCAACATCTGCGCGGGCCTTTTCAACCGCCTCTTCAGCTTCCCAACCCCAAGCGTGACTGCGTGACGCTGGATTTCCATAATGCTCACGCAACCAAGGAATCATGGCTTCAACCACACGCTCATCACATGGATTTGTAGACGAGTAGTCGAGGTAAATGGGGAAATGCGGAGTCATGTCCATGAAAAATCAACCTTTAGCAAAAATATTGCCCAGCGCAAAAACCGAATTAGGTGCATTGACGCGGATGGGCTTGACAACAGGCAATGCAGAAATGGCACGTCTGTTCATCGGTTTTTCTTCAATCTGCAAACCCTTGGCGAGTTGATCATCCACAAGTTTTTGCAAATGAACAGAGTTGAGAAACTCGATCATGCGTTGGTTCAGAGAAGTCCAAAGTTCGTGGGTCATACAACGGCCAGTTTCGCCAAGACAGTTTTCCTTGCCGGCACAATGCGTGGCATCAATAGGCTCATCCACTGAAAGAATGATGTCTGCTACAGAAATGTCAGCGGCCTTGCGCCCTAGGGTATACCCGCCGCCCGGGCCGCGGGTAGATTCCACTAACTGATGGCGGCGCAGTTTGCCAAACAATTGCTCGAGATATGACAAAGAAATCTGCTGGCGCTGGCTGATGGCAGCCAAAGTAACAGGCCCATTGTTTTGGCGTAACGCCAGGTCAATCATGGCGGTCACTGCAAAACGGCCTTTGGTGGTTAAACGCATATGAAACTCCTAAATTTGGGCTTACCAGACTGGATTAGTCAACTATAACATAAACCCAAATGAAATAGTCGGGTATAGGCATTTTTCTCAAGGATAGCTGCTTATTTATAAGGCTAGGCTGTCTTTAGGCGCCGCACCAAAAGTGAGAGCGCGTAAGCGATTTAACTGGTCCCGCGCGCTGGCAGCGGCTTCAAATTCTAGATTTCGCGCAAACTCCATCATCTGCTTTTCCAATCGCTTAATTTCTTTGGCTACATCCTTTTCGCTTAAGTCTTCTATCCTCGCCTGCTCCAATTCAAGGCGCATGGAAGCCTTATCAGACTTTTCGCTGTAGACACCATCAATCAAGTCTCTGATAGCTTTAACTACACCACGCGGGGTAATACCGTTAGCCAAGTTAAATGCCACTTGCTTGGTTCGGCGTCGTTCGGTTTCACCAATGGCTCGCTTCATAGACTCGGTCATGCGGTCTGCATAAAGAATAGCTCGCCCCTCTAGGTTTCTGGCTGCTCGGCCAATGGTTTGTATCAAACTGCGCTCAGACCTGAGAAACCCCTCTTTGTCAGCATCCAAAATAGCAACCAACGAGACCTCTGGCAGATCCAGGCCCTCGCGAAGTAAGTTGATGCCGACCAAAACATCAAAGGCACCGAGACGCAGATCGCGCAAAATTTCAACCCGTTCTACTGTGTCAATGTCACTGTGCAAATAACGAACCTTAACGCCGTTGTCGCTAAGATAATCAGTGAGTTGTTCGGCCATGCGCTTTGTCAAGGTGGTGATGAGAATTCGCTCACTTTTGACAACGCGAATACGAATTTCTTGCAGCACATCATCGACTTGGTTTATCGCTGGACGTACTTCTACCTCTGGATCAACCAAACCCGTAGGACGAACCACCTGCTCCACAATCTGTCCTGAGTGGGTTTTTTCGTAATCTGAAGGGGTGGCAGACACAAAAACGAGTTGACGCATGCGTTGCTCGAATTCCTCTAATTTCAAAGGTCGGTTGTCTAGCGCACTGGGCAAGCGAAAACCATATTCCACCAATGTGGTTTTGCGAACTCTGTCCCCGTTGTACATGCCTGAAAATTGCCCCATCAGAACATGACTTTCGTCAAAAAACATGAGTGCATCTTTAGGCAAATAGTCTGTCAAAGTGCTGGGAGGTTCGCCGGGCGCCACGCCAGACAAGTGCCTTGTGTAATTTTCAATACCCTTGCAGTGACCAACCTCGCTGAGCATTTCCAGATCGAATCGGGTTCTTTGCTCCAGACGCTGAGCCTCGACCAACTTACCCATACCCACCAACTCTTTAAGTCGCTGGCCAAGTTCGAGCTTGATAGTCTCTACTGCGGCTAAGACTTTGTCCCGCGGTGTGACGTAGTGGCTTGATGGGTAAACAGTAAAGCGTGGAATTTTTTGACGCACACGGCCGGTCAGAGGGTCTAAAAGTTGGAGGCTTTCAATTTCATCGTCAAACAACTCAATTCGAATAGCGAGTTCGCTGTGTTCTGCAGGAAAAATATCAATGATGTCTCCGCGAACACGAAAACGTCCGCGGGCAAAGTCCATGTCATTGCGGTCGTATTGCATTCTCACCAGTTGGGCAATGATGTCTCTTTGCCCAGGCTTGTCTCCAACTCTTAATGTCATGACCATGCGGTGATAACTCTCTGGCTCACCAATGCCGTAGATGGCAGACACTGTGGCCACGATGATGACGTCTCGGCGCTCTAGCAAGCTTTTGGTGCAGGACAATCTCATCTGCTCGATATGCTCATTGATGGCAGAGTCTTTTTCAATAAATAAATCTCTTTGTGGCACATAAGCCTCGGGCTGGTAATAGTCGTAATAACTCACGAAATATTCAACAGCATTCTTGGGAAAAAACTCACGGAACTCGCTGTAAAGTTGTGCTGCCAGAGTTTTATTAGGCGCATAAATAATCGCAGGTCGCCCCATTTGGGCGATCACGTTGGCCATGGTGAATGTTTTGCCCGACCCCGTCACGCCAAGCAACGTTTGAAACATTTCCCCATCTTGCATGCCTTCGACCAGCTGAACGATGGCCTGAGGCTGGTCCCCCGCTGGCGGATAGGGTTGAAATAGCTCAAAGGGGGACCCAGGATAAGTCAACCATTTGCCCTCTTTGTTTTCGGGGTCCCTGTGGATTTCTTCTACATCAGAAAGCGACGACATGTTCCGGTTACCAGGAAAAAGCTCTTACAAGCCGTTAAAATTATGAATAACCGCATAGCCTAACGCAGACTGAGCGGTTTTTTTTGGAAGAGTCTTCTGTATAAATTTTAAGGATTGACGATGTCACTGTTTTCCGCTGTCGAAATGGCACCCCGCGACCCAATTTTGGGTCTGAATGAACAGTTTGCGGCTGACAAATCCCCTCACAAAGTCAATCTAGGGGTAGGCGTTTATTTCAACGCAGAAGGGAAATTGCCTTTGCTCGAATGCGTGCTTTTGGCAGAAAAAGCCTTGATGGCCAAGCCAGCAGCCAGAGGTTATTTGCCGATTGATGGAATTGCTGCCTACGATGCAGCAGTCAAAAATTTGGTTTTTGGATCAGAGTCGCCGGCAGTCAAATCAGGATGTGTCGCAACTGTTCAAGCCATTGGCGGCACGGGTGGACTGAAAATTGGCGCTGATTTTTTACACAAACTTAACCCTCACGCCAAGGTCATGATCAGCGACCCCAGCTGGGAGAACCACAGAGCTTTGTTTTCTGCTGCGGGCTTTGAAGTTCAAACTTATGCCTACTACGATGCCCAAAAGCGTGGTGTCAATTTTGAAGGCCTCATCGCCAGCCTTGAGGCTGCGACTGCGGGTACAGTGGTTGTTCTCCATGCTTGCTGCCACAACCCTACCGGATACGACTTAACGCCCGAGCAATGGGACAAAGTGATACTCACCGTCAAAGCCAAACAATTGACCCCCTTTCTTGACATGGCCTACCAAGGCTTTGGCAATGGCATCACTGAGGACGGCGCTGTCATTCAAAAATGTGTAGATGCCCAAATTCATTTTCTTGTATCCACTTCATTTTCAAAGAGCTTTAGCCTTTATGGTGAACGTGTAGGCGCTTTATCCGTCTATTGCGCAGACGCCGATGAAGCCGCAAGGGTGTTGTCTCAACTTAAAGTAGTGATTCGCACGAATTATTCCAATCCGCCCACCCATGGTGGCGCAGTGGTGGCCGCTATCCTCAACGATAAAGAGCTACGCGCTTTATGGGAAAAGGAACTCGCAGAAATGCGCGTTCGCATCAAGTCAATGCGCCAAAGTTTGGTCGATGGCCTGAAATCTGCCGGTATCAGTCAAGACATGCAATTCATAACCAAGCAAATTGGCATGTTCAGCTACTCTGGTTTGAGTAAAGAGCAAATGATTCGATTGCGCACAGAGTTTGGGGTTTACGGTACAGACTCAGGAAGAATGTGTGTGGCGGCTCTCAACCTGCACAACTTGCCTTATGTCTGTCAAGCCATTGCCAGCGTGTTGAAAAACTGATGCGTGCGCTTATTTTTGATGTGTTTGGAACGCTGGTTGACTGGCGAAGCTCCATCGCCCAGCAAGCACAAGCGGCTTTATCTCCTTTGGGCCTTGATACCGATTGGCCTGCTTTTGCAGACGCTTGGCGTGACGAATACCAACCGGCAATGCAAAGGGTGCGTTCAGGACAACGCCCGTTTTGCAAGCTCGATGTTCTGCACCGCGACAACTTAGACATCGTGCTGTCGAGGTTGGGATGGGAGTCGGTTGATGAGGCGACACGCTCTCATTTAACTTTGGCTTGGCATCAGTTAGACGCATGGCCAGAGGTCAACCAAGCACTTTTGCGGCTAAGAAAAAAATTTCTTTTGGCACCCTGCTCTAACGGCCATATTGCTTTGATGGTGAATCTGGCGCGGCACAACAACTGGCACTGGGATGCCATCACGGGCGCCGAAATTGCCAAAGATTACAAGCCGCAAGCGGTGGTTTACCAAAGCTCCGCAGAAGCACTTGGCTGTGGTTGGGCAGAAACAACCATGGTGGCCGCCCATTCAAGCGATTTGGCAGCCGCTAAAGAAGCTGGACTGCAAACGGCATTTATTGCTCGCCCCAATGAATATGGCGTTGGCTTGGGTGAGTCGAAAGCGTCAACGCCGGTAGACCTTGAAGCCTCAGACCTTCACCATCTGGCAGACCTCTTGGAATGTTAAGCAACTGCTGTTATATTGCATTGCAACAAATCTTGAAAAGGCTGGCCTGACATGCTTTACCAACTCTATGAAGCCCAACGGTCACTGATGGAACCCTTTGCAGATTTTGCATTGGCCTCATCAAAAATGCTGGGCAACCCAGTGTCTCCCTTGGCCCAAAACCCACTGGTTCAACGCTTATCGGCCTCTTACGACCTGATGTACCGACTGGGCAAAGATTACCTTAAACCTCAATTTGGCATTGCATCGATCGACATTGATGGCTCGCAAGTTGCCGTTCGCGAAATGGTTGAAGTCGATAGGCCTTTTTGTGAATTAAGGCACTTCAAAACTTTTTGCGATAACGCAGCAACACTTGAAGCGCTAGAAAAATTGCCCGCAGTTCTGGTTGTTGCCCCCTTGTCTGGGCACTACGCCACCTTGCTGCGTGACACCGTCAAAACCATGCTTCAAGGCCACAAGGTCTACATCACTGATTGGAAAAATGCCCGTTTGGTTCCTCTGTCTGAGGGGGAATTCCATCTTGATGATTACGTCAACTACATACAAAACTTTATTCGACACATTCAAAAGACGCATGGACACTGTCATGTCATGAGTGTTTGTCAGCCAACCGTTCCGGTTTTGGCTGCCGTCTCTTTGATGGCCAGCAGAGGAGAACCCTTGCCCCTGACCATGACCATGATGGGCGGCCCTATTGATGCCACCAAATCGCCTACAGCGGTCAATAACTTGGCCATGAACAAAAGCTTCAGCTGGTTTGAAAATAATGTGATCTACCGAGTACCTGCCAACTTTCCAGGCGCGGGAAGGCGGGTATACCCAGGATTTCTGCAGCACACGGGTTTTGTGGCTATGAACCCAGATCGGCATTTGAAAAGTCACTACGATTATTTCAAAGACCTTATCAAAGGGGATAATTCCCACGCAGATTCGCATCGTCAGTTTTATGATGAGTACAACGCGGTTTTGGATATGGATGCCGATTACTATTTAGAGACCATTGCCACTGTTTTTCAAGACTTTAAATTGGTCAAAGGTACGTGGGATGTGTTGTCGGAAAGTGGAGAAATCGAAAGAGTTCGACCCCAAGACATCAGCCAGTGTGCTTTGCTAACGGTTGAAGGTGAACTCGATGACATTTCAGGCTCAGGCCAAACCAAGGCGGCCTTGAAACTGTGCTCTGGAGTTTCCAATGCAGACAAATCGCACTATGAAGTCAAAGGTGCAGGTCATTACGGTATTTTCAGTGGCAAAAGATGGCGCGAAATGGTCTACCCGCAGGTCAGTGATTTCATTCTCTCTCACCATGTTTCGCCCAAGTCCAAACGTCGGGTGACTTCCACTGCCAAGTGAATCTCAGCCATCAAATTCTGGCCCTACTGCCTCAAACCCAATGCACCCGTTGTGGGTTCCCGGATTGTGCAGCCTATGCACAGGCTATAGCCCTTAATGAGGCAGACATTAATCAGTGCCCGCCTGGCGGGCAAGAAGGCATCAAGCGAATTGCAGCCTTAACCGGACGACCTGAAGCCCCATTAAACCCACTGAATGGAGCAGAAGCACCCCGAAGCCTTGCTTGGATTGATGAAGCGTGGTGTATTGGATGCACGCTTTGCATCACAGCGTGCCCCACTGACGCCATCATCGGCAGCAACAAACAAATGCATACGATTATTGAAAATGCATGTACCGGATGCGAACTCTGCTTACCCGTTTGCCCTGTAGATTGCATCCTCTTAGAGAACGTCAGTGAAAACCACACGGGATGGCAAGCTTGGTCACAAGAGCTGGCAGATCAAGCAAGTGAGCGTTACAAACAAAAGCAAATGAGGATGGCGCCGCCCCATCAACCAGACCCAAGAAATGAAATTTCATCCGCAGCCAAACAATCAGCTGTCAAAGCCGCTCTGGCTAAAGCGAAGACGCTGACAAAGCGTTAAATGCTTTGATAACCTCAACCGGTGCCTGCACTAACTCAATCAAGACACCTTCACCACTGTAGGGAAAATCTTCATTTCCTTTGGGGTGAACGAAGCAAATATCAAAGCCTGCAGCACCTTTACGGATTCCGCCAGGTGCAAATCGCAAGCCCTTTGATGTGAGCCAATCGACAGCAGCAGGCAAATCATCTATCCATAAACCGACATGGTTAAGCGGGGTGGTGTGAACAGCCGGTTTTTTGTTGATATCCAAGGGCTGCATAAGATCAACTTCAACTTTAAAGGGGCCATGGCCGATAGCGCAAATATCTTCGTCAACATTTTCTTTTTCAGATAAAAAATGTCCGGTTAACTCAAGCCCAAACAGATCAATCCATAAATGCTTCAACAAAGATTTATCGACAGCGCCAATCGCAATTTGCTGAATACCCAAAACTTTAAACGGACGGCTCACACAAACTCCACAATCACTTGATCAACCGACAAGGAGTCACCTTTAGAGGCTTCGATGGACTTAACCACACCATCCTGAGAGGCAAACAACACATTCTCCATTTTCATGGCTTCAATCACAGCAACCCGCTCTCCAGCCTGAACTTTTTGTCCAAGCGAAACAGCCACTTCCACAAGAAGCCCCGGCATCGGTGACAACACAAAACGAGACATATCAGCGGGAGGCTTGAACGGCATGAGACGATAAAGATCAGCCATGCGAGGGGAAATGACCAAGGCCTCAATTCGCAGACCATGGTGTTGAATTTGTAAAACCAAAGGATTTTTTAAAGAACCTCTTTCTACTTGGGCAACAAAATATTGTCCATTGACAGTACCTTCGATGGCTATGTCGTTTAAGCGAGAGTGGCTTTCAATGGCATAGTTTTTATGATTCACTTTGATAACCGCTGTGCTTCTTCCACCAACGTCATCGACCTCGACTTGGGTATATCCATGATGTCCCTGCGCGTCTAAAGAAATGACGGTGTAAGTCTGGCCCACTTTAACGTCGTAGCCAGGCAATTGCCCACTCAATGATGCGGCACGCTCTCGAGATTTACGTCTGACAAAAGCAGCCAGCGCTATCAAAAAATCAGCATCCGAATGGGAAACATCATCGGTACCAAAACCCTTGCCAAAATGTTCAGCAATAAAGCCCGTATTGAACTGACCCGCAACAAAGTCTGGGTGTGCAAGCAATGCAGACTGAAAAGGAATGTTGGAATTGATGCCGCGAATAACAAATGCATTAAGTGCATCGCGCATTTTTGCAATCGCATCATTTCGATCTCGCCCGTGAACAATTAACTTGGCAATCATCGAGTCGTAGTGCATGGGAATTTCCCCACCCTCTTGCACACCGGTATCAACGCGCACACCGTATAAATGGTCTGTATCAGCTTGAAACATGCTAACGGGAGGCGCTTGAAAACGTGTCAGACGACCGGTAGACGGTAGGAAGTTTCGAAAGGGGTCTTCGGCATTGATACGACATTCAATAGCCCAACCGTCTCGCCGAATATCACTTTGAGTGAATGGCAATTTTTCGCCAGCAGCAACACGAATCATCCACTCAACCAAATCTATACCTGTGATGCATTCAGTGACTGGGTGCTCAACCTGCAATCGGGTATTCATTTCTAGAAAATAGAAACTTTGATCCTTACCAACCACAAATTCAACCGTACCTGCGCTCTGGTATTTCACAGCTTTGGCAAGGGCCACAGCCTGCTTGCCCATGGCTTGGCGTGTCTCATCACTGATAAAAGGGGAAGGTGCTTCTTCAATCACTTTTTGGTGACGCCGTTGAATTGAACATTCACGCTCATTGAGGAAAAGCACATTTCCATGCGCGTCGCCTAGCAATTGAATTTCTATATGCCTAGGTTCTTCAACAAATTTTTCAATGAAGACACGATCATCGCCAAAGCTGTTTCGCGCCTCGTTGCGACAAGATGCAAAACCTTCACTGGCCTCCTTGTCACTGTAGGCGACACGCAAGCCCTTGCCACCGCCTCCTGCGCTGGCCTTGATCATGACGGGGTATCCAATGCTGTTGGCAATCTCCACAGCTTTGTCTGCACTTTCAATGGCCTCATTCACGCCGGGGATGGTGTTGACATTGGCTAAGGCAGCTAACTTTTTAGAAGCAATTTTGTCGCCCATAGAAGCAATGGCTTCGTGCTTAGGACCAATAAAAACAATACCGTTTTCTTCGCAAACTCTTGCAAAATCTTCGTTTTCACTTAAAAAACCGTAGCCTGGATGAATGGCTTGAGCGCCAAATTGCTTGGCGGCGGAAATAATGACATCCCCCAACAAGTAGCTGTCGCGGCTTGCTGCAGGGCCAATACGAACAGCCTCATCAGCCAAAGCAACATGACGTGCATTTTTATCTGCGTCGGAATAAACGGCAACCGTTGCTATACCCATTCGCTTGGCAGTTGCAATCACGCGGCAAGCAATTTCGCCTCGGTTGGCAATCAAAATCTTGGTAAACATGGACTTGTCCTGACTCATCAAAGAGGAATGTTGCCGTGCTTGCGCCACGGATTTTCTATTTTTTTATCTTTCAACATCACCAAAGAACGACAAACACGCTTGCGCGTTTCGCTAGGAAGAATGACATCATCTATAAAGCCACGGGCCCCAGCCACAAAAGGATTGGCAAACCGCGCCTTGTATTCCGCCTCCTTTGCTGCCAGCTTTTCAGGGTTGCCTTTGTCTTCGCGAAAGATAATTTCCACGGCTCCTTTTGCCCCCATGACAGCAATTTCCGCATGCGGCCATGCAAAATTAACATCACCGCGCAAATGTTTGGAGGACATCACGTCATAAGCGCCGCCATAGGCTTT
>CAMBXY010000016.1 GCA_945871945.1 Bordetella parapertussis | reverse complement strand
CACTGGCAGCTGCCCGCCAGGGTCTTCATGCCGGCCAAGCGCAGCATGTCCCATTCTTTGGTCACATAGTCTGGGGCGCTGGACAGGCTGTCTGTGACGTTGTCCATCAAAACGGTGATTTCAGCGCGGTCTACGGGCAGCAAATGGGGGGCAGTCATGGGGGTCTCCAAATTCAAAAAAAATCGCCACGCGGCGGGTTGTACCAAGCATTAAAAGAATCAGCTTTTTGATTTTATTTATATACTAAATAAATATATTTATTGATAAAATTAACCTTAAATAATTGTATTTTTGTTCAGAGTCTTTTGCCGCAGATGTGCTGACTTTGCCATTCTTGAGCGGTGACAGGCTAAGCCCTGCCCTGCAGCGTTGTATGCGCGTTTGCAGCCGCTGTACCTGGATATACAGAAAATCACCGGCTATCCGCGTCTTTATTAAATCTGCGCGCCACATCTCCTAGCGCCCATACTTAGATGATGGGAATTATAAAATCCTTGGATGGACACCTTGTCGATTATTTTTCATTTGCTCAATTTTTTAGCGCCCGCGGTCTTCATGGCGGCATGGATGTGGGTACTCAGCCAAGTTTTGTGGCGCCACAAACCCGCTATGTTCAAACCTTGGCTGCAATTTGTTTTGAACAGCGTAGCTGGCGCGGGCGTTCTGGTGGCCGGACTGGTCTGGGGCGGGCAAGACGGAAAAATGCTTACCTACACGGGCTTGGTGGTGGTCTGCGCTTCTTTGCAATGGGTATTTTTCAAAGCCTGGCGCGGCTGAAAATGCCCTAGGTTACTATTGCTTTCTTCTTATGAATGCACCCACACTTTTGCCCCCGTTGTTAGGGGCTGACCAAGACGTCCAGCAATCTAGGGAAATCCCCTACAACTACACCTCGTTCTCCGACAGGGAAATTGTCATACGCCTGTTGGGCTTGCCGGCTTGGCAAACCTTGGAGACTTTGCGTCAAGAACGAAAGACCGGTCGCTCAGCGCGCATGCTTTTAGAAGTTTTGGGTGATATTTGGGTGGTTCAACGCAACCCTTATTTGCAAGACGATTTACTGGACAACCCCAAACGCCGTCAGTTGTTGGTGCAAGCCATGCAGCATCGATTGGATGAAATCGACAAGCGTCGCGACGCTTTGCAAGACCCACAGCGCGACGCCATGGTCACGGGATTGTTGGACACAGCCTTGCAAGCAGTGAAAGCCTTTGCCCAAAGTTTTGCAGAGGTGTCTCGCTTGCGCGCCAAAGCCAGCAAAGTTTTTCGCAAATGCACCCACGACAACAACATCCGCTTTGACGCCATGAGCCGTGTCTCGCATGTCACCGATGCCACCGATTGGCGGGTGGAATACCCGTTTGTGGTGCTTGCCCCCGATGGCGAAGCTGACATGGCCAAACTGGTCAAAGCCTGTATCGATTTGGGCCTGACCATCGTGCCGCGTGGGGGCGGCACGGGCTACACCGGTGGGGCTGTGCCGCTGACTTGGAAAAGCGCGGTCATCAACACTGAAAAATTGCAAAAAATCGGGCAGGTAGAAATGCTGCAATTGCCTGGCCTTCAGCATGCCTTTGCCACCATTGCCACCGAAGCTGGCGTGGTCACCCAACGGGTGGCGGATGCGGCCGAACAGGCCGGATTTGTGTTTGCTGTGGACCCCACCTCTGCTGAGGCATCTTGCATTGGCGGCAATATCGCTATGAATGCGGGCGGCAAAAAAGCGGTGCTGTGGGGCACGGCCCTGGACAATTTGGCCAGTTGGCGCATGGTCACACCAGACGCGACATGGCTGGAAGTTGTGCGAATCAATCACAACTTGGGCAAGATACATGACGCAGCAGTGGCCAGTTTTGAGTTGCGCTATTTCCAAGCCGATGGTGTGACGCCTTTGCGCACCGAGCGACTCGACATCCCAGGCGCGGGTTTTCGCAAAGCCGGTTTGGGCAAAGACGTCACCGATAAATTTTTAAGTGGCTTGCCCGGTATTCAAAAGGAAGGCTGCGACGGCTTGATCACCAGTGCGCGCTGGATTTTGCATCGCATGCCGGCGCACACCCGCACGGTGTGCCTAGAGTTTTTTGGCCATGCGCGCGAGGCCGTGCCCAGCATTGTGGACATCAAAAACTATATGTTCGAGCTGGCCAAAGACAGCGGCACGGTGCTGGCGGGTTTGGAGCATTTAGACCGCCGCTATTTAAAAGCCGTGGGCTACACCACCAAATCCAAGCGCGGCGGTTTGCCCAATATGGTCTTGTTTGGCGACATTGCCGGCGATGATGCCGATGCGGTGGCGCGGGCCACCTCTGAAGTGGTGCGCTTAGCCAACCTCAGAACCGGTGAAGGCTTTGTGGCTGTGAGTGCCGAGGCACGAAAGAAATTTTGGCTTGACCGCAAACGTACCGCCGCCATCAGTCGCCACACCAACGCGTTCAAGATCAACGAGGATGTGGTCATCCCTTTGCCGCGCATGGCCGAGTACACCGACGGCATCGAGCGAATCAATATTGAACTGTCGTTACGCAACAAGATCGCGCTGTGCAATGCGCTCACCGAACTGCTCGCCTTGGGTGCTTTGCCCTTGGGCAAGGTCTCGGATGACCTCGACACCCCTTCGCCCGAGTTGCTGCAAGAGCGTGTGGGCCAAGCCTTAGAGTTGTTGAGCGATGTCAAGACGCAGTGGTCGACTTGGCTGACGGACATTGCAGTTCACTTTCCCGATCTGCAAACCCACCTTTTGCGCGCCAGTTGGAAAACCCAGATTCGCCAACCCCTGCACAGTTTGTTTAACGGTGCCGCGTTTGCTCTCCTGCGCCAAGCGATAGACGACACCCACCAGCGGGTGTTGAAAGGCCGTGTTTGGGCGGCTTTGCATATGCATGCGGGCGACGGCAATGTGCACACCAATTTGCCTGTCAACAGCGACGACTACGCGATGCTGCAAACCGCGCATGAAGCGGTTGACCGCATCATGGCTTTGGCGCGGTCTCTGGATGGTGTGATTTCTGGCGAACACGGCATAGGCATTACCAAACTGGCTTATTTGACTGACGCCGAACTGCAACCCTTTGCCGATTACAAGTCGCGCATCGACCCGCATGGGCGCTTTAACCAAGGCAAGTTGCTGAGAAAAGTGGTGGCCAACGGCGAGCAGCGCAGCGCCGACCTGAGCCAAGCCTACACCCCCAGTTTTGGCTTGATGGGGCATGAATCTTTGATCATGCAGCAGTCAGACATTGGCAATATCTCAGACTCCATTAAAGACTGTTTGCGCTGTGGCAAATGCAAACCGGTGTGTGCCACCCATGTGCCAGGCGCCAATTTGCTCTACAGCCCACGCGACAAAATTTTGGCGACCTCTTTGCTGATTGAGGCGTTTCTCTACGAAGAGCAAACCCGCCGCGGCGTGTCCATCAAGCATTGGCAAGAATTTGAAGATGTGGCGGACCATTGCACCCTGTGCCATAAATGTGCCAGCCCTTGCCCTGTGAATATCGATTTTGGCGATGTCACCATGGCCATGCGCAATTTGTTGCGCAAAATGGGCCAGCAAAGTTTCCGCCCTGCCTCTGTTTTTCAATCGTGGCTGGTCAGCACCGTTAACCCCCAAGCCATTCAGTTGGGGCATCAAGTCACCCGTGTTGCCATGCAGGCCCAGCGTTGGGCCAACCAAGCTTTGCAAGTCTTGGCCAAGCAGCAAACCCAGCAACCCCCTGCCAGTTTCGGTGCGCCGCCTCTGAAAGCACAGGTGGTGCATTTTGTGAACAAAAAAATGCCTGCGGGTTTGCCCAATAAAACGGCGCGTGCCTTGCTTGACATCGAAGACCGCGACTACGTGCCCATTATTCGCAATCCTCTGTCCACCAGCGCAGATGCCGAGGCGGTGTTTTATTTTCCTGGGTGTGGCTCCGAGCGCTTGTTCAGTCAAGTTGGCTTGGCCACCCAAGCCATGTTGTGGCACGCCGGTGTTCAAACCGTGCTGCCCCCTGGCTACTTGTGTTGCGGCTACCCCCAAAGAGGCTCAGGCCAACAAGACAAGGCAGACAAAATCATCACCGACAACCGCGTCTTGTTTCACCGCGTCGCCAATACCTTGAACTACCTTGATATCAAAACCGTGGTGGTCAGTTGCGGCACCTGCTTTGATCAACTGCAAGGCTATGAGTTCGACAAGATTTTCCCGGGCTCACGGATTTTGGATATTCACGAATACTTGCTTGAAAAACAACTGTCTTTGCCCGCGGGCGGCAGTTATCTGTACCACGACCCTTGTCACAGTCCGATGAAGCAGCAAGCGCCCATGAAAACAGTCAAAGCTTTGTTGGGCGAACAAGTCATTGAGAGCAAACGCTGCTGCGGCGAAAGCGGCGGTTTGGCTTATTCGCGTCCCGATGTGTCGACCCAAATTCGGTTTCGCAAAGAAGAAGAAATTCTTGCGGGCGAAAGTCAATTGCGCGACAAATCTTGGGTGGGCCCGCAAGAAAATATCAAAGTGCTGACCAGTTGCCCCAGTTGTTTGATGGGACTCAACCGCTTCCAAGATGATCTTCAAAATGGCCTCTTAGAAGCCGATTACATCGTGGTGGAAATGGCGAAAAAAATCTTGGGCGACCAGTGGATGACCGACTATATTCGTCTGGCCAACAGTGGCGGCATTGAACGCGTTTTGGTTTAAGGATTTCTTCATGGCAGGACTCACACCCACCACCCCTCAAGCCACGGACATTGTGTTGCACAAGCAGTCCAAGGTTTTAGAAATTGCCTTCTCAGACGGACAACGTTTTCGAATTCCTTTCGAGTTGATGCGTGTCTACAGCCCCTCCGCCGAGGTGCAGGGCCATGGCCCTGGCCAAGAGGTTCTGCAATCGGGCAAGCGCGAAGTGTCTATCGTGGCGCTCGAACCTGTGGGCCATTACGGCGTGCAACCCCAGTTCAGCGATGGCCACAACAGCGGCATTTTTTCTTGGGACTATTTGTATGGACTGGGTCAACGCGAGGCTGAACTTTGGCTGTCGTACGATCTGCGATTAAAAGCCGCCGGTGTGGGCCGAGACGACCCCATGGGGTCTGGCGCCTCCCATGCTTGTCACAGCCATTGAGCCCAGACCATGACGCAGACGCATTTTGGATTTAAAAAAGTTGCTGAAGGGGACAAAGCGCATCGCGTGCGCGGCGTCTTCGATTCGGTGGCCAGCAAATACGACCTCATGAACGATTTAATGTCTGTGGGCATGCACCGCGCTTGGAAAGCCTATGCGGTGCTGGTGGCTGGTGTGCGTTCAGGTGACGCGGTGCTCGATATCGCGGGTGGCACGGGCGATATGGCGCAAGCCTTTGCCAAGCAAGCCGGTTCACAAGGCTTGGTGGTGCATACCGACATCAATTTGGCGATGTTGCGCCAAGGCCGCGACCGCTTGTTAGACGAAGGTCTGATGCTGCCCACCACCGTCTGTGATGCCGAGGCTTTGCCCTTTGCCGACGCCCGTTTCAACCTTGTTTGCGTCTCTTTTGGTTTGCGCAATATGACGCACAAAGACCGTGCCTTGGCCGAGATGGCGCGGGTGCTCAAGCCCGGTGGCAAGCTCTTGGTGTTGGAATTTTCCAAAGTGCCCCAAGCTTTATCCAAGGTTTATGACTGGTATTCCTTTGAAGTTTTGCCTCGATTGGGCAAAATAGTCGCTGGGGACGATGCCAGTTATCGCTACTTGGCTGAATCCATTCGTATGCATCCTGACCAAGCGGCTTTGAAAGACCTCATGCAGCAAAATGGCTTTGCGCATGTGGACATTCACAACCTGTCCCTAGGGGTGGTGGCATTGCATGTTGGAATTAGGTGTTGATGCGGTTTGCATCGTGGTTCTATAGAAAGTAATTTATGAAAATCATGTCTTTGGTGTTGAGTATGGTTTTGATGGCGGCCAGTTTCCAAGCTGATGCCAAACGTATGGGCAGTGGCCGCTCTATCGGTAAACAGTCTGGTCAGGTTACCCAACGCGAATCAGCTAAACCTGCTGCAACGCCGGGTCAAAACGCAGCCACTCCCCCCGCTGTGCAGCAACCGCGTCGTCCTTGGGGCGCCATGCTGGGCGGCTTGGCCGCGGGATTGGGCTTAGCCTGGTTGATGAGTTCTTTGGGTTTTGGCGAAGAGATGGGTCAATTCCTGATGTTTGGTTTGCTGGCTTTGGGTTTGATGATGCTGGTGGGCTGGTTCATGCGCCGCCGTGCCATGGGTAACTCTGCCTCTCCTTATGCTTACGCTGGTGCGGGCTCTGCAGCCAACCCAGACCAAGTGGCTCAGTACAACCCTGCCAAAGTGGGTAACGATGCATCTGCTCGCCCTTGGGAGAACCCCAGCACCACCTACCCTTCAGGTCAGACGCCCAGCCGAGCCAGTGCTCGAATTGGGTCGGCGCTGATTGGTGGGGGACAAAACTGGACCATTCCAGAAGGTTTCGATGTTCAAGGCTTTGTTCAAGCTGCCAAGCAAAACTTCATCAGCTTGCAAGCGGCTTGGGACCTCGCCGACATACCCGCCTTGCGGGCAATGATGACCGATGGCATGCTGACAGAAATTCAGTCTCAGCTGGCCGAGCGAGGTGAGCTGGTGGCTGGCCCCAACACCACCGAAGTGGTCATGTTGGAGGCGCAATTGCTGGGCATTGAAGATTTGGGCGATGTCTATATGGCCAGTATCGAATTCTCAGGCTTGATTCGCGAAGAGTCCACCGCTGGCCCCAGCCCATTCAGAGAAGTATGGAATATGACCAAGCCCAAAAATGGCTCCCTCGGTTGGTTGGTCGCTGGCGTTCAGGCTTTGCAATAAACCTCTGTTCCATGAAAGCGTTACCCGCGTGGCCAGATGTGCTGGCTCAATTCAATTCGCTGGTGATGAATTTTCAGCCGCCCTCTGCTTGGGTTGATGAGCTCCAAGACCGCATGCTGTTGCTCGTCAACCATGTCTTGTCTCAAGAGCCTGCAGCCATGTCGCGTTTGCAGCGTCAGCAACATCGCAGCCTGCAAATCAGTTGGCGACAGTTTCAGATGTCGTGTCGTATCACGCCAGCGGGACTGTTCGAGCGGGCGGCTTTGCACAATGCGCCCGATCTGTCTTTGCACATCAGCCAAGACTCGCCTGTTTCCCTTTTGCAAACTTTGGCCCAAGGCGATAAACCGGCCATGCAAGTGCAAGGCGATGTGATGTTGGCTGCTGACATCAACTGGCTGGTCGACCATGTGCGCTGGGATTTCGAAGAAGACCTCTCGCGTTTGCTAGGTGATGCGAAAGCGCACCAGTTCGTTGCTGCAACCAAGCGAATGGTCAGCGCCCTCAAGGCGTTTTTACCCCAGGCATCTGCTGCTTCAACCCCCCCTACCTACGCGGCGTCGAACACGGTTCATTCTTCATGATCCGCATTGACCGCGGGGTCTTTATCGTTTGGATTGTGTTGCGCTTCGGACTCGATGAGTTGCTGCTCTCGGGATTCAGTAATCCATGGCTTAAGCTGCTGTCTCGCGCGCTAACGCTAGGGCGCAATTTGCGTGCCCCCAGAGGCGAGCGCCTGCGTCTGGCGCTAGAAAGCTTGGGCCCTGTGTTTGTGAAATTTGGTCAGGTGCTCTCAACTCGTCGAGACCTGCTGCCCGAAGACATTTCAGACGAACTCGCCAAATTGCAAGACCAAGTGCCGCCATTTCCCTCGCATCAAGCGGTGGCCATGATAGAGAAAGCGTTTGGCAAAAAGCTTGACGAATTGTTCAGCCATTTTGAACATACGCCGGTCGCCAGCGCCTCTATTGCACAGGTGCACTTTGCTCGCTTGCGCAATAACAAGGGCGAGCCCGAGCGCGAGGTGGCGGTCAAGGTGTTACGCCCTGGCATGCTCAAAGTCATAGACAAAGACTTAGACCTTATGCGCAACATGGCGGTGTGGGTTGAGCGTCTGTCTGCAGACGGCAAACGTCTTAAGCCGCGTGAGGTGGTGGCTGAGTTCGATAAGCATTTGCATGATGAGCTCGACTTGGTTCGCGAAGCCTCCAATGCCGCGCAGTTGCGTCGCAACATGGAGGGTCTGAACTTGGTGTTGATTCCCGAGATGGTCTGGGAGTATTGCCGCCCCAATGTGTTGGTCATGGAGCGCATGTACGGCATACCCATCAGCCAAATCGAGACCTTGCGAAAGGCCGGCGTCAATATTTCCCAACTCGCCAAAGATGGCGTGACTTTGTTTTTCACCCAAGTCTTCAGAGACGGCTTCTTTCATGCCGATATGCATCCCGGCAATATCCAAGTCAGCACCAGCCCAGCAACTTTCGGACGCTATGTGTCCTTGGACTTCGGTATTGTGGGTACGCTGACCGAGGTAGACAAAGACTATTTGGCGCAAAACTTCACAGCTTTTTTCCGCCGCGACTACAAGCGCGTGGCCGAGTTGCACATTGAGTCTGGGTGGGTGCCCGAGTACACCCGCGTGGATGAACTTGAAGCCGCTATTCGGGCGGTGTGTGAGCCCTATTTTGATCGCCCCTTGAAGGAAATTTCCTTGGGAATGGTGTTGCTGCGTTTATTTCAAACCTCGCGTCGGTTTCAGGTGGAGATTCAACCGCAGTTGGTGTTGTTACAAAAAACCTTGCTCAATATCGAGGGCTTGGGAAGACAACTCGACCCCGAACTCGATTTATGGAGCACAGCCAAACCCTTTTTGGAAAAATGGATGCTCGAGCAAATGGGCCCGCAAAAATTTTGGCAACAACTCAAAACCGAAGCCCCTAGGTTTGCCAAACTTATTCCCGAGCTGCCGCGTTTGGTGCATGCCTATTTGCAGCGCGATCATTCGGCCGAGCGCACCGAGTTGTTGCGCTTGCTAGAAGCTCAGCGGCGCACCCATCAGACCTTGCAAGCTATTTTGTTGCTTGCCTTGGGCTTCATGGCCGGCATCGTCATCACCGCCATGCTGAGCGTGTGGAGCATTGCCACTTAAGAGTTCAGTCGAGGGGGCGAAAATTTTCGCGACGCATTTGCCTTGCGGTATGAACGCCATACAACACCACCGCCAAACTCACGACCGCCATCAACAGCGTGGCCGCCGCATAAATGGAGGGGTTCACCCCGCGGCGAGCGTAGCTAAAGATGACCTGGGGCAAGGTGGTCACACCTGGGCCAGATAAAAACTCTGAAATCACCACGTCATCAAAGGACAAGGTGAAGGTCAGCAACCACGCGGCAACCAAAGCTTGAGAAATATTGGGCAAGGTCACCAAGAAAAAAACTTGGTAAGGCCGACAGCCTAAATCCAGGGCGGCTTCTTCAATCGAGCGGTCCATTTCCTTGAGCCGAGACTGAATCACGACAGTGGCATAGGCCATGCCCAGCAAGGCATGACCCAGCACAATGGTGGTAGCACCGCGCTCGGGCCATCCCAACCCGCGTTCCATGGCCACAAACAGAAGCAGCAAGGACAGGCCAATGATGACCTCGGGCATAACCAAGGGCGAACTCAGCATAGCGTTGAATAATGAGCGGCCTTTAAAGGCGCCAAAACGGATCAAGGCATAAGCGGCCATGGTCGCCAAAATGGTTGCCAAGGTGGCGCTAAGCAAAGCCACATTGAAGGACAACAAAAAGCCTTCGACCAGCCGTGTGTCTTGTCCCAAGGCTTGGTACCAGCGAAGCGAAAAGCCGGTGAACTCACTGTCTTGGCGTGTGCTGTTGAAAGAGAACACCACCAAAAACAGCAAGGGCAAATAGAAAAACAAAAACACAGCGCCCATCCACAAACGGCTGAAGTAGCGGTGCCAACGGTAGGCTTGCATCAGCGACCCTCCTGGGCCACTTTATGGGCCAATCGTTGGTTAAACCAAGCCAAGGGAATCACCACGCCCAAGATCAACACAATCGATAAGGCACTGGCGCGTGGCCAGTTGTTGCTGCTGAACATTTCATCCCACACCACACGACCGATCATGATATTTTCTGCCCCGCCCAAAAGAGAGGGGATGACAAATTCCCCTAAGCAGGGAATGAAAACCAAAATCGAGCCAGCCACAATGCCTGCGCGACTCATGGGCACGGTGATCAGCCAAAAGGATTTCCATGGGGTCGCGCCTAAATCTTGGGCAGCTTCCAGCAAGCGCACATCGAGCTTGACCAAATTGGCATAAAGCGGCAGCACCATGAAAGGCAGATAGACATAAGTCATCCCCACCAGCATGGAAATATCGTTGTAGAGCATTTGCACCGGCTCATCTGTCAAGCCCACCATCAACAACAAGTGGTTAATCAATCCTTGGTCAGCCAGCAAGCCTTTCCAAGCATAGACGCGCAATAAAAACGAGGTCCAAAAGGGCAGCATGACCATCAGGAGTAGCAGTGGGCGAACATTGCTGGGACTGCGCGCCAAGAAATAGGCAAAGGGGTAGCCAAAGAATAAACACAAGCAAGTGGTCAGCAAGGCGTAGCGCACAGACAAAAAATAGGCTTCGATATAAAGCGTTTGTCCCCAACCAGACTCAGGGTCCAAAATCAAAGACACATAGTGCGAGAACTTCAGGTGCAAAGAAAAATGCCCCGCTTTAACTTCTATCAGCGGGGCAAAGGGGTTGAGTTGCTCCCCCATGTCGGTCACACTGATGCGCAGCAGTATGAAAAAGGGGACCGCAAAAAACAGCAATAACCAAAACCACGGGACGCCCAAAACCATCAAGCGGCCTCGACGCAAGAACAGACGTTCCAAGCCCAACATGAAAGTCTTCAAAATAGTGGTGTTAGCCTGAAGGCAGCGGGCACGATATTGCTACAGCTTTTGTGCCCGCTTGAGTTCTCACTTGCCTTTTTTGAAGCTGGTGTAGGTAGCTGTCATGGATTCACGAGCAGCATTGCCTAATGCCGCAGGCGGCACCATCAAGCCCAAATTGGCTTCATCAGGAAACACGGCTTTGTTTTGGGCCACTTCAGGGGTAATGTTGGCCATGCTGGCTTTGTTGGCGGTGGGGTAGCCCAACTCGTTGGTTAAAGCAGCAGACACCTCGGGTTTGAGAAAATAGTTGATGAACGCCATGGCGTTATTGGGGTGCTTGGCGTCGGCGGGTACGGCCAAATTGTCAAAGAAGATCAGGCCGCCGGTTTTGGGCAGCAGCACTTCCAAGTCTTGACCGCTTTTATTTTCGATGGCGCGCGCAATGGCGATATTGAAGTCGCCAGCCCAGCCCAAGGCCACGCAGGCTTTGCCGCCTGCCACATCGTCGATCATGGTGCTAGAGAACAAGCGAATGTCTTTACGCACTTTGGCCAACATGTCGCCAGCAGCTTTGTGGTCAGCAGCATCTTCAGAGTAAGCGTTTTTACCAATGTAGTGCAGGGCAGGAGGCAAAATTTCTGTGGGTGAATCGAGAAAGGCGATACCGCAAGATTTGAGCTTGGAGGTGTAGGTGGGGTTGAACACCAAGTCCCAAGCATTCTCAGGCATGGGCGTCTTACCCAAGGCTTTGGCTACTTTGGTTTTGTTGATGGCAACCGTGGTGAAGCTCCACGCCCAAGGGAGAACATATTCATTGCCTGGGTCTACACCGATAAGTTTGCTCATCAAGGCGGGATCGAGGTTTTGGTAATTAGGGATTTGTGATTTGTCGAGCTTTCTCAGCAAGCCGGCTTCGATTTGGGCTTTCACAAACACAGAGCCGGGCACCACGATGTCGTAGCCTGAACTGCCGGCCACCAATTTGGCCTGCAGGCCTTCGTTGTTTTCGAAGGTTTGGTAATTCACTTTGATGCCGGTTTCTTTTTCGAAATTGGCAATCATGTCGGCGGCGATGTAATCGGGCCAGTTGTAAACGTTCAAGACTTTTTCTTCAGCCGCAACCGCTGGCGCTGCAACAGGAGCTTGAGGCTCTTCCTTTTTGCCGCAAGCGGCTACAGACAAACAAGCCAAGACAACCCACAAAAGACGTTTATTCATGATGGCAAAAACTCCATGTATTTAAAAGCGAATAACCAAGAAAAGAACCTCGCTGAGCGAGCGCCAGATTAATAGTATATGAATTCTTTGGCCAGTTTTCCTCTGCAGATGTCTGCATACACATAAAAAGCTTACAATCTAAGGCTATAAACTGTGGTCACTCTGCGAATAATCCATGCCAATTTACGCCTATAAATGCAGTGCTTGCGGCTTCGCTAAAGACCATTTACAAAAAATGTCCGACCCGCCCTTGAGCGGCTGTCCCGCCTGTGGCAAACCGTCTTTCACCAAGCAACTCACGGCTGCGGGCTTTCAGCTCAAAGGCTCTGGCTGGTACGCCACCGATTTCAAAGGGGGTGCCAGCCCCGCCCCAGCCAGCACAGATGGCAAAGACAGCTCGCCTGCGCCTTCCCCCGATACTGCGGCGCCTGCGGTCAAACCTGCTGATACGCCTGCAGCCTCCAGCGCTGCGTCTTGTGCCCCCTCTTGTGCTTGTCACTGAGGCCGCCTTCAGCGGTTTCAGCTTTTTTTCTTAACCCATCATGAATCTTAAAAAGTACATATTCGCCGGATTGCTGGTGTGGTTGCCTTTGGCCATCACGATTTGGGTGCTGAGTTGGTTGGTCGGTGCCCTGGACGGCATCATGGTCAACGTGCTCAATGGTGTAGGCAGCTTTTTGCCCCAAGTGCATACCAATGCATTACAACAACTGGGCAGTATTAAAGGCTTGGGTGTGGTGATGGTTTTTTTGGTGCTGGTGTTCACTGGCGCCTTGGCTTCCAATGTGGCGGGGCGTTGGATGGTCAAACAATGGGACCGTTTATTTACCCACATACCTGTCGTCAAGCCCATTTACACCAGCGTCAAAAAAGTCTCGGACACACTTTTTTCCAGCAATGGAAACGCTTTTCGAAAAGCTGTGTTGATTCAATACCCTCGCCAAGGTGCTTGGACGATTGCCTTTCAAACAGGTGTGCCCCAGGGTGAAGTGCAACAGCATCTGGGTGAGGGTTTCATGAGCGTGTATGTGCCCACCACACCCAACCCTACCAGTGGGTTTTTCTTGCTTGTGCCTGTTGCCGACGCGGTGGAGCTGGACATGAGTGTGGACCAAGCGCTCACCTATGTCATCTCCATGGGCGCTGTCTCGCCGACCGTGTCGCCCACTCCCTCGCCTTGAAGTGAGACGCCTGCGGGTGCCCTTTGTATCGCTTTAATTTAAGACTGGATAAAAAGTTATGAGAACGCATTACTGTGGATTGGTCACCGAAGCACTGCAAGGACAAACGGTGTCTTTGTGTGGATGGGTCAATCGCCGGCGTGACCACGGTGGTGTGATCTTCATCGATTTGCGTGACCGCGAAGGTTATGTGCAGGTGGTCTGTGATCCCGATCGTGCAGAGATGTTCAAAGTGGCCGAAGACATCCGCAATGAGTTTTGTGTGCAAATCAAAGGCGTGGTTCGCTTGCGCCCCGATGGCACGGTCAATGACCAACTCAAAAGCGGCAAGATTGAAGTCTTGTGTCATGAGTTGGTGGTGCTCAATCCATCGGTGACCCCACCGTTTCAAATCGATGACGATAACTTGTCAGAGACCACCCGCTTGACCCACCGGGTGTTGGACTTGCGTCGCCCCTATATGCAGAAAAACCTGATGCTGCGTTATCGGGTGTCTATGGCGGTGCGGAAATTTTTGGACGCCAATGGCTTTGTGGACATTGAAACACCGATGCTGACCAAAAGCACGCCTGAAGGTGCACGCGACTATTTGGTGCCCAGCCGAGTTCATGATGGCCACTTCTTTGCCCTGCCACAGTCGCCACAGCTTTTCAAACAGTTGCTGATGGTGGCGGGCTTTGACCGTTACTACCAAATCACCAAATGCTTTCGCGATGAAGATTTGCGAGCAGACCGTCAACCAGAGTTCACCCAGATTGATATTGAAACTTCCTTCATGGGTGAAGAAGAAATTCGCGCTTTGTCTCAAGACATGATCAAAGGGGTGTTTCAGCAGGTGCTCGATATTGACTTGGGCGAGTTCCCCATCATGGCTTATGCCGAGGCCATGCATCGCTTTGGCTCTGACAAACCCGACTTGCGTGTCCAACTCGAATTCACCGAACTCACCGATGTGATGGGCGATGTGGATTTCAAAGTCTTCAGCGCCCCGGCGACAACCCCAGGCGGTCGCGTGGTGGCTTTGCGCGTGCCCGGTGGCGGAGAAATGAGTCGAGGCGAGATTGACGGCTTCACCGAATTCGTGAAAATTTACGGCGCCAAAGGATTGGCGTGGATCAAGGTCAATGAAGTGGCCAAAGGCCGCGAGGGACTGCAGTCACCGATTGTCAAAAACCTGCACGACAAAGCGATTGCCGACATCTTGTCGCGCAGTGGCGCAAAAGACGGCGACTTGTTGTTCTTTGGCGCAGACAAGGCCAAGGTGGTTAATGACGCCATGGGGGCTTTGCGCCTGAAAATTGGCCACAGCGAATTTGCCAAAAAACAAGGACTGTTGGAAAACCGCTGGGCCCCATTGTGGGTGGTGGATTTCCCCATGTTTGAATACGACGAAGAGGCACAGCGTTACAACGCTGTCCACCATCCTTTTACTGCACCCAAAGACGGCCATGAAGACTGGATGGTCACCGCGCCTGAAAAATGCATTTCCAAAGGCTACGACATGGTGCTCAACGGCTGGGAGATTGGCGGTGGATCGGTGCGTATTCACCGTGCTGACGTGCAACAAAAAGTGTTTGATGCTTTAAAAATCACACCAGAAGAAGCGCAAACCAAATTTGGCTTTTTGCTCGATGCCTTGCAGTATGGCGCGCCGCCCCATGGTGGTTTGGCTTTTGGCTTAGACCGTATCGTCACCTTGATGACAGGTGCAGAGTCGATCCGCGATGTGATTGCTTTTCCCAAAACCCAACGCGCTCAGTGCTTGCTAACCCAAGCGCCCTCATTGGTGGATGAAAAACAATTGCGTGAATTGCATATCCGTTTGCGAAATGCAGATTTAGCATCTGCTGCATGACGAAAAAGACCCAACATCTATGACTTCAGACCTACACGACCAAGGCTTGCCTGTCTCCATTCAAATCCGCGAGCGCTTGAAGGCTTCACGTCAACGCTTTCATGCCAACGACAATATTGCCGACTTCATCGAGCCAGGCGAGTTGGAAAAACTTTTGGATGAAGTCGAGGACAAGATGAAGGGCGTGCTCAGCAGTCTCGTCATCGATACTGAAAACGACCACAACACCACTGACACTGCGCGGCGTGTAGCCAAAATGTATGTGCAAGAAGTGTTCAAAGGCCGCTTTGTCAAGCCTCCCGTGATCACCGAGTTTCCCAACGTCGAACACTTAAATGAGTTGATGATTGTGGGGCCCATCACTGTGCGCAGTGCTTGCAGCCACCATTTTTGTCCGGTGATTGGAAAAATTTGGATCGGCGTTTTACCTAATAAAAATACCAATGTGATCGGCTTATCAAAGTACGCTCGCTTGGCCGAGTGGGTGATGGGGCGTCCGCAAATTCAAGAAGAAGCGGTGGTTCAGTTGGCCGACTTGATTCAAGTCAAAACCCAACCCGATGGCTTGGCTATCGTCATGGAGGCCACTCACTTCTGCATGGCGTGGCGTGGCGTCAAGGACATGGACAGCCGCATGATCAACTCGGTCATGCGCGGTGCATTTTTGAAAGACCCCGATTTGCGTCGCGAGTTTCTTTCACTCATCCCCAAAAAAGACTGAAGACATGTGGCTGCGGTGGCATTGACGCAGTCGCGCCTGCTGGGCTGTGACTTCAGCAGTTCACCCACTGCACGCAAAAATATTGTGTTGGCTTGGGGGGCTTGGCGCGACAAGCGCTTGGTGCTGGAGAACTTGCAGGCCTGCGACAGTCTGTTGGCTTTCGAGCAAGCATTGCACACGCCAGGTCCTTGGGTTGGCGGCTTTGATTTGCCTTTTGGCTTGCCCAGAGAGTTGATCACCCAGCTCAATTGGCCAAGCCAATGGAAGCCTTGCATAGCCCATTTCGCGTCTCTCACACGCGAACAGATTCGCCAAACTTTCAAGTCCTTTTGCGATGCCCGTCCCGTGGGTGCTAAGTTTGCCCACCGTGCCACCGA
>CAMBXY010000015.1 GCA_945871945.1 Bordetella parapertussis | reverse complement strand
TTGCTTACTCAATCGATGGTGTAGCAGGTGGAATTGCGGTGCCATTTGCCTGTGTCGGTGACGCAGTGCTGAAAAATTTCCTTGGAATTGGTGTTAGAAATAAAATAAGAGCGCATCAAAGACTTGTTGATGGGCACAAAATTGACAGTGCGAAAAACAGGGCATAAATCGTTGCGAACACACTTGTCAAACTCCTTGCGGGTTTCAAACAACTGCACACCAATACGCCCTGGGGTCAGGCTTTTCTCAGTTCCGTAGGTGACGATACAGTTTTCAGAAAGCACAAAGGGCAAATCAGCCAACTCGTTGAAGTAGTTCATTTCCGCCACGATCAACTCTTGGAACCAAGGTGCAATGATGCCTTTGCATTCGTAGTAGTCCATTTTGTCTTTGTAATGAACCACCTCACCCAAGGGGCGGTTTTGGGTGTCAAGCAAAACCATGGGTTCTCTTCCTGAATTGGGCGGTCTGGCTTTAGACGCTTGAGGTGCTTCTGCTTGGCCCTCTTGGCTTTGTGAGCCTTCATTCATGACCGCTTGCACACGACTGTCAAAAGTATCAGGGTCGCCTTTGTTATCGGTCTTCTTTTCAGGAATGGGTTTGTATTTGGGTTCTGCATCTGGCTTGGTGTCAGAGCAAGCAGTCATGGCAAATACAAGCGCGAGCATGGCAAAAAATTGATTAAAAAAAGGTTTGCGCATGATCTGTGGGTTGTTTCGATGTTGAGAGGTATTATCAACTTAAGGAAAAGCCCTGTAGACCGATACTGTTTCCAATATGTGCATTCGTTTTTCTTATTTTTTAAACCTTTACCTATGGGCAGTGCTATCGGCTTGCGGCGGCGGTGGAGGTGGAGGTGCATCTGGTGACGATGGCGTGACATCCAAAACCGTCGCCTTGTATGCCGCTGGTTTGAGCGAGCCCAAACATCTGGTTTTTAAAGATGGCAATTTATATGTTGCCAATACGGGAACCAACAGCATCAAAAATGTGTCGACGGGAACCGATTATTTTTCCTCTGCGGGGTTTTTGCCTTTTGGCATGGCGGTTTACGCAAACGATTTGTTTTTCACCGGAACCAACAATGCTTTTGCGGGGATTTTCAAAAATCAAACCCGTATTGTCATTAAAGAAAATTATTACGGAATAGGTTTCGCTAATGGCAAGCTGTATGTCGCTGATAACGCGCCTAATCAAATCGCGACCTACGACATCGCAAATAATTTCAGCTTAGACCCCGTCGCCAGAACTGTCACGCAGGGCTTTATTCAAAGCATAGGTGTATTTGGCAATGAGGTGTTTGTCACCGTGCTCAACCCCAGTTCGGTCGTCAAAATTTCAGGTGCCACCAACGAAACCATGGCTTGGGGAAACTTTGCGCTTCCCAATGCGATGGTGTTTGACGGCACCTACGTCTATATTGCCAACAAAGGCAATGTGAATGGCGACGGGGGCTTCATCAGCCGCAAAAAAATGTCTGACGCCAGCCTGGCCGAAGTTTTTATAGATGGCTCAAGTGGAACATGGAAAACCGCCAACACAGGTTTTTGCGGCTTGGCAGGACTGGCCATCAGCGGCTCGTATTTGTACGCCAGCAATGGAACCTGCACCAGCGGCATCAACGCCAACACCATCTTAAAAATCAAACTTTAAGCGCTGTGTTTTAGCGCTTCTCGTACTGGGTTTTGCCAAACAAAGTTTCCATGGCTTTTTTGTCGTCTTGCAGCGGTTTGCGTAAATCAGCCAACACGGCGCAACCGCGCTTCACCGCAGGACGTGCGCCCACGGTGTCGAACCATTCTTTGAGCCGCGGGTAGTCAGCCCAATCTATGCCTTGGTTGGCCCAACTGCGAAGCCAAGGAAAAATGGCGATGTCTGCAATGCTGTAGGTTTTACCAGCGATGAAAGGGTGCTGCGCCAACTGCCTGTCCATCACGCCGTAAAGACGCCTGGCTTCATTGGTGTAGCGCTCTACGCCGTAGGGGACCTTTTCAGGCGCATAAATGCGAAAGTGATGCGCTTGGCCCAACATGGGGCCGACCCCGCCCATTTGAAACATCAACCACTGCAAAACCTCGTATTTGCCGCGATCGCTGGACGGCATGAATTTGCCTGTTTTGGCGGCCAAGTAAATCAAAATGGCTCCCGACTCGAACAGGCTGATGGGTTTGCCATCTGGCCCCTTGGGGTCGACCAAGGCGGGGATTTTGTTGTTGGGGCTGATGGTTAAAAACTCAGGCGTGAATTGCTCGCCTTGCCCAATGTGAACCGGGTGAGCCAGCCAGTCCCGCCCCAGCGCAAAACCACACTCCTCGAGCATGACATGAACTTTGTGCCCATTCGGGGTAGGCCAAGTGTAGACATCGATCATGGGGCTTTGCCTGGTTGAAAATTAAGAACCGCGGGTGACGGGCATGTCTATTTCTTGCGCAGCAGTGGCAATGTGTTTGGCCAATTCAAGCTTGGCAATCGAGTTGCGGTGCACCTCATCGGGACCATCGGCCAAACGCAATGTGCGTTGGTTGGCATAGGCATAGGCCAAGGGGAAGTCGTCGCTGACGCCGCCACCGCCATGGGCTTGTATCGCCCAATCAATGATTTGGGTGGCCATCACGGGGGCAATCACCTTGATCATGGCAATTTCGCTTTTAGCGATTTTGTTGCCCACGGTGTCCATCATGTACGCGGCCTTCAAGGTCAACAAACGCGCCTGCTCAATCATGATGCGAGACTCAGCAATGCGCTCATGCCACACGCCTTGTGTAGAGATGAGTTTGCCAAAAGCGGTACGACTGTTGAGGCGTTTGCACATCAACTCCAGTGCACGTTCTGCACAGCCAATGGTGCGCATGCAGTGGTGAATACGTCCAGGGCCTAAGCGGCCTTGCGCGATTTCAAAACCTCGACCTTCACCCAACAGCAAATTACCCACGGGCACGCGAACATTTTTCAGCAACACTTCCATGTGCCCATGGGGCGCGTCGTCGTAACCGAAGACGGTCAAGGGGCGCAAAATTTCAACACCGGCTGAATTGGCTGGCACCACGATCATGCTTTGCTGGGAATGGCGGGGTGCATCGGGATCGGTTTTGCCCATCACGATATAGACCGCACAACGGGGGTCACCCGCACCTGACGACCACCATTTGCGGCCATTGATCACATAGTGGTCGCCATCTCGGCGAATACTGCACTCGATGTTCGTGGCGTCCGAAGAAGCCACATCGGGTTCGGTCATTAAAAAAGCCGAGCGGATGTCGCCGCGCAGCAAGGGCTCTAGCCATTGGTCTTTGAGGGTTTCGCTGGCATAACGCTCAAAGGTTTCCATGTTGCCGGTGTCGGGCGCAGAGCAGTTAAACACCTCAGCGGCAAATGGCACACGGCCCATGATTTCGCACATGGGCGCGTATTCCAAGTTGCTCAAACCCTCGGGCGCACGCTTGGAATGGGGCAAAAACAGGTTCCACAAACCGGCTTTGCGAGCCAAGGGTTTGAGTTCTTCCACAATCTTGGTGGGAATCCACGCATTGCCGGCCGCACGGTTGGCCGCAATCTCAGCAAAAAAGCGGGTTTCATTGGGGTAAATGTGCTCGTCCATGAAGGTCAGCAAGCGCGCTTGCATATTTTTAACCTTGTCGGTGTAATCGAAATTCATAAGGGTCTCCGTTGATGTAATGGTTTAAAAAAATTCAGGCTGTGCTGCGTTGGGCAAACAACCAAGCCAGCTCGGCCATGGGGCGTGCACCCGCACCCGAAGCTTTGGCTTGAGCGCTTGAGGCAGTGCCGTCTTCTACCCGCTTAGCAATACCTTGCAAAATCGCTGCAATGCGAAACATGTTGTAGGCCAAATAGAAATTCCAGTCGGGTTTCAAGGCTTCCAAGCTGGTGAGACCGCTGCGTTGGCAATACAAAGCTATGTATTCATCTTCCAGCGGTATGCCCAAAGCGGCGTGGTCTAAGCCCCCTATGCCGCGAAAGCTGCCCGGTGGAATATGCCAAGACATGCAGTGGTAACTGAAGTCTGCCAAGGGGTGGCCAAGGGTTGAGAGTTCCCAGTCGAGGACAGCCAAGACCTTGGGCTCGGTGGGATGAAAAATCAGGTTATCCAAACGAAAGTCCCCATGCACAATGCAAGTGATGTCGGCGCGAGCGCTGGCGGGCATATGGGCGGGGAGCCACTCCATGAGTTTGTCCATCTCGGCAATCGGCTGGGTTGCTGAAGCCACATACTGTTTGCTCCAACGACCGATTTGCCGGTCAAAATAATTCCCTGGCTTGCCAAAACTGCCCAAGCCTTGGGCAACCGGGTCTACCGCATGCAAGGCGGCGATGACGCGGTTCATTTCCAAGTAAATGTCGCGGCGCTGAGTCGGCGTCATGCCTGGCAGGGACTGGTCCCACAGCACCCGACCTTGGACAAATTCCATGACATAAAAAGCGCGACCCATCACTGATTCGTCTTCGCACAGCACATGCATTTGCGCCACCGGTACGGCGGTAGATTGCAAGCCCTTCATCACCGCATACTCACGCTCAATGGCATGCGCCGAAGGCAGCAGTTTGGCAACAGGCCCAGGTTTGGCCCGCATGACATAGCTTTTGCTGGGGGTGTTGAGTTTGTAAGTGGGGTTGGACTGGCCGCCTTTGAACATCTCGACCTCAAGGGGGCCTTCAAAGCCGGGCATATGGTCTTGCAGCCAGTGGGTGAGTGCTTGGGTATCAAAACGGTGGGCGTCGCTGACCTCGCGGGTACCCACAAAATTATCGAAATGGCTCATGTGTTTACTCCGCTGCGCTGATGCGCAACAAGGCCTCGCGGTCGCGAACCACCAAGCCACCGGGTTCTATACGCAAAATTTCCTCTCGCTCCATGGACTTTAATTCTTGGTTCACTCTTTGTCGCGATGCCCCCAATAACTGCGCCAACTCTTCTTGCGCCAAATGCAAACCGATACGGGTTTCGCTGCCGTGGTTCAGCGAAGGTACGCCGTAGCTGCGAGCCAAGTGCAGCAGTTGTTTGGCGAGTCGAGCGCGCAGGGGCAAGGTGTTGAGATCTTCCACCAAGCCAAAGAGCAGGCGTATGCGCCTGGCTTGCAAGCGCAACATGGCTTCGTAGAACTCGACATGGTTTGACAAAATTTTCTGAAAATCGGCTTTGGCCACGCACAAAATACTGGTCTCGCCGTGCGCGTAGACATCGTGTGTGCGCGTGTCTGCGTCCAAGATGGCCACATCGCCAAACCAAATGCCTGGCTCGACATAGGTGAGGGTGATTTGTTTGCCTGACAGCGAGGTGCTGCTGACCCGAACCGCGCCTTTGGCGCAGGCCATCCACTCGTCGGGTGTGTCGCCTCGGGCAGCAATCAAATCGCCGTCCTTGAGTCTTTTGATATAGGCGCATCGCAGTATGTCGTGTCGCAGTGAAGGAGAAAGAGAGGAAAACCATCGACCTGCGTTGATGGCTTCACGTTCTTCGATGTTAAGGATGGGGTCTTCCATGGGCTGTCTTTTCGGCGACAAAATCAGGGTTTGTAGTGAGGAGTTTGTTTATTTAAAAAAGCTTCCACGCCTATTTGTGCATTGGCGTGGTTGAGATTTTTCAAGAACTGCTGTTTCTCAGCCTTCAAATGTGTAAACAAATCATGGGTGTAAGCGGATTCGGTCAATTCTTTGATACTGGCCAAGGCATTCGGCGCACGCTCGTTAAGCCTTTGTGCCAGCAGCAAAGCTTGGCTCAACACTTCTCCTTTGGGTGCCAATTGGTTAACTAAGCCAGCGTCCAGCAAACGTTGCGCGGGTATGCGTTCCCCCAAAAGCATGAACTGATTGAGCAAAGCTTTGGGCATGGCGCGAGCCAGAAACCAGCTGCCGCCGCCGTCAGGTGACAAACCCACCGAGCTGTAAGCCATGACAAAAACACTGTCGGCTGCTGCCACCACCATGTCACATGCAAGCACCAAAGAAAAGCCTGCGCCTGCGGCCGCACCTTCGACCGCCGCAATGACCGGTTTGGGGAAGGTGCGAATGGCTTCGACCCAGCTGTGCAAAGCCTCTATGCCTTCGGCTTGCTGCTCTGGCGCAGCCGCTCGGTTGGCCAAAATGCGGTTCAAGTTGCCACCCGCGCAAAAATGCGCCCCTTCACCGGTGAGGATGACAGTTTTGACATCGGGATTGGTTTCAGCCACGTTCAAAGCTTCCACACCCGCGCTGTACATGGCGGGGTCCAGCGCATTGCGGTGCTCGGGGTTGGAGATGGTCAAAATTAAGGTTTGACCTTGGCTGTGACTTTTAAGTTGGGCTGTCATGGTTTAAATCGAAATATGGCTCAAGCTTAAACCCAAGGCGCCACGCCTGCGAAGCCACGGGCTGGGGCGGTAACGCGGGTCGCCATAAACCGTCTGCAGGTTAAAGAGAACTTCCAACAAATTGTCGGCGCCCAATGTGTCGCCTAAATCCAAGGGGCCTTGTGGGTAGCCCAGGCCAAGGGTCACGGCGGTATCTAAATCTGACGGGCTGCAAATACCTTGCTGACACATATCGCTGGCGATATTCACGATGCAAGCCACCACCCGCTGGGTGACAAAGCCGCCGCTGTCTTGGATGACGCTTACCGCTTTGCCGTCGCTGCCCATCAAGGCGCATGCGGCGTCGCGCATATTACTGCGCGTGGCAGGGTTGGTGGCAAGCACACGTCTGCGGGTGCTTGCGTCTGGCATGAGCATGTCAATGCCCAGCGTACGAGCGGGGTCTAAGCGCTCAACGATGGCGCTGGTGGTGACATCAAAGCCCAATGGCGCCACCCAACAAAGGGCTTGGTTGGAAGGTGCGGCACCGGTTTCAATGCGAGCGCCAAGGGATTGGAGCAATTGAAGCAATTCAGCGCGTCTGGCTGCACGTGCAGACACCCACACAGGAGGCAACTGCTCAACTTTAGGCAAAGGATTTTCCGCAGGGATCTGGGCTTTGCCATCTGCATAGGTATAAAAACCTTGGCCAGTTTTTCGGCCCAGCCAGCCCCCCGCCAATCGCTGGGCGGTGATGACGCTGGGGCGGTAACGCGGTTCTTCAAAATACTGGTGGTAAATGGATTCCATCACCGGATGGGACACATCCAAAGCGGTGAGGTCCATCAATTCGAAAGGCCCGAGCTTGAAACCCACTTGGTCGCGCAAAATGCGGTCTATGGTCGCGAAGTCAGTCACACCTTCACCGACGATGCGCAAGGCTTCCGTGCCATATCCGCGCCCAGCATGGTTGACGATAAAGCCCGGTGTATCTTGTGCCAGAACAGCTTGGTGGCCCATGGTTTGCACATACGACTTGAGTTGCTCACATGCAGCTGGCGATGTTGCCAGCCCAGGCACCACCTCCACCACCTTCATCAGAACGACAGGATTGAAAAAATGCAAGCCTGCAAAACGTTCGGGATAAGGCATGCCGGCAGCCATTGCCGTGATGGACAGTGACGAAGTGTTGCTTGCGATAACAGCTTGGGTGCTCAGGTGTTCACACAGCTCAGCAAACAATGCCCGTTTGGCATCAGCGTTTTCAACAATCGCTTCAATCACCAAATCGCATGAAGACAAATCTTGCAAAGTGTTTGCCGTTTGAAGGTGCGACAGAAATTGCGCCAACTGGCTGGGGGTGATGCGGTCTTTGGCAAGCATTTTTTGCCATTGGCTTTCAATAGCGATCTTGGCCTGCACGGCCCGCTCAAAAGAAGCGTCAAACAGCATGACTTGGCTGCCGGCTTGGGCGGCCAATTGCGCAATGCCTTGCCCCATGGCGCCGGTGCCACAAACACCGACAGTGGAAAAGAATGAATTCATAGCCGCTGATTATCTCTATGCGGACTGCTATGACAGAATCTGCCCACATTTGATCATTCAAGGAAATGCCATGACGCTGAAATTGTGTGGGTTCTCTACCAGTAATTACTACAACAAAATCAAATTGCAATTACTGGAAAAAGGCATTCCTTTTGAGGAAGAGTTGGTCTGGGTGGGTAACAGCCATCCCAAGTTGATGGGCCGCTCATTCATGGGCAAAGTGCCATTTCTTGAAACCCCGCAAGGCTGTTTGAGCGAGTCCATGGTGATTGCCGAATACATCGAGCAAGCTTATCCCCAGCATCCTTTGTTGCCCTCAGACCCTATGCAAGCGGCCAAAGTGCGTGAACTGATTGTGTATTTGGAGTTGCACATTGAACTGGTTGCTCGAGAGTTGTACGGTCAAGCTTTCTTTGGCGGACAAGCCAGCGACGGCACTAAAGAGCGGGTTCGTAAAAATTTGACCAAAGGTGTTGCTGCTTTTGCAAAATTGGCTAAATTTTCACCTTTTATAGGCGGTGAAAACCTGAGCTTGGCAGATTGTGCTGCGGCGTTCCATTTGCCTATAGCGTCTAACGCCAGTAAGTTGGTGCTGGGCGAAGACTTGCTGGCCGATTTGCCTGTGAAGGTTTATGGCCAAAAATTGGCCGAAAACCCACATATGCAAAAAGTGCTGGCTGATCGCAAAGAAAATGCGCTTTTGATGGCCAGCCTAGCGCCTAAGAAAACTTGAAGGTCTTAACGCTGCGATTTGCTGGCCTCTAAATGCACCAAGCGGTCTAGCTCGGCGCAAATATCGGCCATGCGACCCGACATGACCATGCGCCCGGCGTTATAAGGGGAATTGGCACCATCTTCAGCGATACGAACGACCCGCAAAGGCTTTTGGGGTGCTGTGGGCAAGTCTTGGACAGTCATGTGCGGATCGTTGGCTGGCCAAAACGCTTTGTAGGCGGCATCGATGCGCTGAAACAGTTGATGGGTGGTGATGAGTGCGAGATTCATGGTTTGCTCCAAAGGGGGTTAAAACTGGTGGCGAATGAGGCCAACTGCCAAGCCTTCGATGTGAAAAGAGTCGCTTGGGTTGACGTGGATGGTGGAGAAATCGGGGTTTTCTGGATGAAGGTGTATGCCTGCGGTGTTTTTCTCAAAGCGCTTGACCGTGACTTCTTCGCCTAAGCGGGCCACGATGATTTGGCCGTTGCGAGCATCGGAGGTGGACTTGACCGCCAATAAGTCGCCATCAAGAATGCCGATGTCGCGCATGGACAGGCCGCGAACCTTGAGCAAATAGTCGGGAGTTTGAGAAAAAAGTGAATTTTGGACCGCATAACTTTGCTCTATGTGCTCTTGCGCCAAGATAGGCGAGCCAGCAGCCACACGGCCGACCAATGGCAAAACCAATTGGCCTAAACCGGGCAGAGACAACGAATAGGGGTTGCGGGCAACACCGAGTGGGTTGGCGTAGTCTGGGCTTTTGAGGCGAATGCCCCTAGAGGTTCCGCTGACAAGTTGTATATAACCTTTGCGGGCCAGGGCTTGCAAATGTTCTTCAGCTGCATTAGCCGACTTGAAGCCCAGTTCTTTGGCGATTTCAGCTCTGGTGGGCGGCGCCCCGGTTTGGCGAATGGCTGTTTCGATCAAAGTGAGAATTTGCTGCTGTCTGGCGGTAAGCTTGTTTTGTTCCATGAGGGGCTCCCTGTTGTCGGTGAAAATGGATTGACCAATTCGCTTTGAAAACACTGTTTGGACATCCAGTAGCTGTATTTTTAACCAGTTTTAAACTTTCTACAAGCCCATGACCTCAAAAAAACTTCAAAACATCACAGTTTTAGGCATGGGAGGCACCATTGCCGGATTGGCTGGAGACCCAAATAACCCAAAAGAATATATAGCTGGCGAGTTAGGGATTGCTGACTTAATCAAAGATTTAAGCCATGCGAATGAATTTAAGTTGGATGTTCTGAATGTGGCGCAAATCAACAGCAAGGACATGCAGGTCGGCCATTGGCAGGCCTTGTTGTCAGCGGTGCAGGCCGCTATGGGCCAGACACATACCCATGCGGTTGTCATTACTCACGGCACAGACACTTTAGAAGAAACCGCCTATTTGCTGCAAGCCATGGGGCCTTGGCCCAAACCATTGGTGTTGACCTGCGCCATGTTGCCCGCCAATGCGCCTGATGCAGATGGGCCTGGCAACCTTAAACATGCTGTGAGTTGGGCCTTGCAAAGCACTACGGGGGTTTTTGTGGTCTGCGCTGGCAAAGTTCATGCGTCTCACGATGTACAAAAAATCACCACCGAAAGCGTTGACGCTTTCACCAGTGGTCCTCAGGGCTGTTGGGCCACTTGGGTTGACGGCCAGTGGCAGGTCCAAGCCAGACCTGATAGGCCCACGCAAGCAGAACCGCGCCCCAGTTTGGCTTATGCCTTGGCTGCAAAGAGTTGGCCCAGAGTGGAAATGGTCATAAACCATGCATTGAATGACGGTGCAGTGGTCAGGGCTTTGCTGGCAAACAGTGATGCCGAGGAGACCCCGCTCGCCGGCATTGTGCTCGCAGGCACGGGCATGGGAACGGCCAGTCAGGCGCTAGAGCAAGCTTTGCAAAAAGCGGTAGAAGCAGGGGTGCGGGTGTGGCTGAGCAGTCGATGCATTTTCGGCCTTGCCCATGCACAAGCCAATACCCGCTGGGGAGCAATTACTTTGTTGAGTGCAGCCAAAGCCAGAACGGCCTTGTGCTTGAGCCTATTGGCTGAAAAAGAGCGTCAGTCTTGAAGGGCTTTGAAGGCGCGGGCGGTGATGTCTTCGACACTGCCTTGCCCACTGATGGCGCGGTAGCGGGGAGCCAAAGCGGGCTCTCTCTCAGCCCAAGATGAATAATATTCAACCAAGGGTCGGGTTTGTGCGCTGTAAACCTCTAGACGCTTTTTAACCGTGTCTTCTTTGTCGTCATCGCGTTGGATCAAAGCTTCGCCGCTGAGGTCATCAATGCCTTCGCGCTTGGGAGGGTTGAAGCGCACATGGTAGGTGCGGCCACTGGCCACATGCACACGGCGACCACTCATGCGCTCGATGATGGCCTCAAAAGGGACATCAATTTCCAACACGTAATCGAGTTTCACGCCCGCATGCTTCATGGCATCGGCTTGGGGAATCGTTCGGGGGAAACCATCGAATAAAAAACCATTGGCGCAGTCTGGCTGAGCAATACGTTCTTTGACCAAGCCAATGATGATGTCGTCACCCACCAAGCCGCCTGCATCCATGACTTTTTTGGCAGCCAAACCCATTTCAGTTCCTGCCTTGACAGCGGCACGCAGCATGTCGCCGGTGGAGATTTGGGGAATGGCGTAGTGTTGGCAAATGAAAGAGGCTTGTGTGCCCTTGCCCGCACCTGGTGCGCCCAACAGAATTAGTCTCATTGTCTTCCTTGCTTTTACTGTGGCACTGTCTTGGCAGTACGCTTCTTTAAGTCAGATAAGAATAACACGCAGAGCTCTCCCCAGACTGTCAATTTGGCGGACTCAGCATCTGGCGAACACGCTCTAAATCTGCTGGCGTATCTACACCTGCAGCGCTGGGCATATCCGAAACATGCACCGCAATGGAATAACCATGCCACAACACCCTTAATTGCTCCAAGGCCTCGGCTTTTTCAGCAGGTGCAGGGGAAAGGGTCGGGTACATCTTGAGAAAGTCGCAGCGGTACGCATACAAGCCGACATGGCGGTAAACGGGGTAGGGGGGCAGTTGATGGTCCAAGCCGCCTCGAAAGTGAGGGATGCTGGCGCGGCTGAAATACAAGGCTAGAGACTGCGCGTTTAAAACCACTTTCACGCAATGCGGGCTTTGCCACTCCTCAAGGGTGTTGATGGGGTCTGCCAAGGTGCTGACGGCGCATGTGGGGTGGTCATGAAGCAATTGCGCCACAGCATTGATGTTGTGCGGCTCTATCAGTGGTTCATCCCCCTGCACATTCACCACAATCGCGTCATCTGGTAAAGCCAGCTGGCTGGCGGCTTCTGCCAAGCGGTCGCTGCCGCTGGGGTGGTCAGCACGGGTCAGAATGGATTGAATGCCGAACTGTTCGCACACCTGCATGATTTCAGCGCTGTCTGTGGCCACCACGGTTTGGCTGGCTTGGGACAATTGCGCACGTTGCGCCACCCGCACCACCATGGGAATACCCGCCAAATCGAGCAGCGGTTTACGCGGCAATCGGCTGGCCGACAGCCGGGCTGGAATCAACACCACAAACTTCATGGAATTCAATCAGCGCTCTAGCTCTGTGTCGCTGAGGGTTCGAGCTTCCATTTCCAGCAACACAGGAATGCCGTCGCGTATGGGGTAGGCCAGCCGCGCGCTGCGAGAGATGAGCTCAGATTTCTCTCGGTCGTATTCGAGACTGCCTTTGGTTACCGGGCAGACCAACAATTCAAGCAGTTTGATGTCCATGGGCCAATGATAATCTGTGCAAATGCGGCATCAATTCGTCCCAAAAAACCACGGGCAGTTCGCATTCCAATGGCACGGCCCAAACATCCGGGTGATGGGGCCACAATTTCACCGCGTCTTTTTCCGTACAGAACACATCGTTCGCAGAATGGGGCTGCCAATGGTCAAGGGGGGCATGGTCGGGGAATGCTTGCGGGTGAGCCAGCAAAAGATCTGCTTGTCGCAAGGCAGAAAAAAACAACTCGGGCTGGGCAATGGCTGCCACAGCGTCCACAGCTTGATGCTGCCAAGTGTGCAAAGCACGTTGTTCGCCTCGGCCATTCACTGCGTACCCAGCCAGTTGTCGATGAGCCGCGAGACTGCCCTCAAAGGGCTTGCTGCCAGAGTGAACCGTCATTTGAACAACGCTTTCACTTAATTGCCTAGGCCAGATCTCCCGCAAAGGACCGGCAGGCAGCAAGAAACCATTGCCCAAGCCTCGGTCATCAAAAACACACAGGGCTATATCGTGGTGCAGGGCGTGGTGCTGCAGACCGTCGTCGCTGATGATGAGTTGCGTTTGCGGGTAGGTTTGCATCAATTGCAAAGCAGCTTGGGCGCGCCGCTTGCCGATAAAAACCGGCAGACCCAGACGGTGCTTCAACAGCAAAGCTTCGTCGCCAACTTCTTGCGCCAGACTTTGCTGTGTGACCTCGGCGCAGTCCGCGTGATGGCCACCATGACCGCGTGCAATGACGCCCACTTGCCAGCCCATTTGTGTCAGTCGTTGCGCGAGGTGCATGACGATAGGGGTTTTGCCCGTGCCGCCCACCATCACATTGCCCACCACGATCACGGGCACGGGTAGTTTGGCTGTGGATTTCCAACCCCATTTATAGGCTAACTTGGCTAACCGGATGTAAGCGTGGCTAAGGAGTGTGAGGGGAAACAAGCACCAAGAGACCGGCCCAGATTTGCGCCAAGCGTCTGACAAAAAATCGCTGGGCCTGGTGGGCATCGCAGCTCAGGGTAGGTCGGTCGCTTGAGAGCGGCTTTGGGCGGTGAAAGTAACTTGTTGCAGGCCGGCGTTTTGAGCTGCTTCAAGGACTTGTATGACCGATTGGTGACTGGTGCGTGCGTCAGCACTGATGACCACCAATGGGTTGGCCACTTCTTTAGCCGCTTCACTTAAGGCCGCACCAATGGCTTGAAAATCCGCACCTTCTAAAGCCTTTTTTTGCACAATGTAGCGCCCGTCACTGCTGATCAGCACCCGAATTTCATTGGGTTTTTCTTGAATCTCGGCAGAGTCGGCGTTGGGCAATTTGAGGTCTAGTTGGGTTAGCCTGCCATAAGTGGTTGAGAGCATTAAAAAAATAAGCACCACCAATAAAACATCGATAAATGGAATCAGGTTGATTTCCGGTTCACTGCTGCGAGGGCGACCGAACTTCATGGTGTAGGTGCACTCGAGCGCTGGGAGAAAAAATGGTGAACCATGCGTTCGGCGGCAATCTCTAATTCGACAACGAAATTGTCCACCCTTGATCGCAAATAACGCCATGCCACCAAACTGGGAATGGCAATGATGAGACCAAAAGCGGTGTTGTACAGGGCGACTGAGATGCCATGCGCGAGTTGCGCAGGGTTACCCGCGCCAGGGGTCTGGGAGCCAAAAATCTCTATCATGCCGACCACCGTGCCAAACAATCCCAGCAGTGGGGCCGCCGAGGCAATTGAGCCCAAGGTGTTCAGATAACGCTCGAGTTTGGCAGCTACACGTCGCCCACTGGCTTGCATTTCACTGACAAATTCTTCTTTGGTAGACAGAGGCTGGCTTTGCAGCCATAGCAAGCCCGAACTGATGACCTCGCCTAAAGCCGAAGTGGATTGAATATGTGCAATCGATTCAGAGCGGGGTAAACCTTGCTTGGAAATAGACAAGACATCATCGAGAAGCGTGGGAGGTAAAACAACGCTGCTTCTTAGGTTGTAAAAACGCTCGATGATCAAAGCCAAAGCAAGCACAGAGCAAAGCAATAGGGGCCAAATAGGCCAGCCGGCGGCTTGTATGATCCCAAACAAAAGCGTCCCCTTGAATTAAGTTAACCAATTATCACCTAGCTTTTTAGCTTTAATCAATCCTCCATGTCACTCGACAATGCTCTCCCTCAGGTTTGGTCTGTCAGCGCTTTAAACAAAGCCATTGCTGATTCGCTTAAAGCGAGGTTCAGCATGGTCACGGTTCAGGCCGAGCTTTCAGGTTTCACGCGGGCCAGCAGCGGGCATTGCTATTTCAATTTAAAAGACAGCGGCGCGCAGATTCGCTGCGCCTTGTTTCGTCGCACTGCGGAGCAACTGAATTTTGTGCCTCGCGATGGGCAGTTGGTCCAAGCGCAGGCGCGTGTCGCGGTGTACGAGCCCAGAGGCGAAATGCAACTGGTCGTCGAGGCCCTGCGCCCCGCAGGACTTGGGCAACTGCATGAAGCCTTTTTGCAACTCAAAGCCAAGTTAGAGCTCCAAGGTTTATTTACGCAAGAGCGCAAGCGCGCTATCCCCATGTATCCACGCGCCATTGGCGTGGTGACTTCTTTGGCTGCTGCAGCCTTGCATGATGTTCTCACCGCTTTGAAGCGGCGCGTACCGCATATTCCCGTGCTTATTTCGCCCAGCCCGGTTCAAGGGGCGGATGCACCCCAGCAGTTGGTTCGTGCTTTGCAAGCTTTATCAAGCAGGCCTGACATAGAAGTGATTTTGTTGGTCAGAGGTGGCGGGTCATTAGAAGACTTATGGGCCTTCAATGACGAGCAACTGGCCCATGCCATTGTCAACAGCCCTATTCCTGTGATTTCAGGCGTGGGTCACGAAACCGACTTCACGATTGCCGATTTTTGTGCCGATTTGCGTGCCCCCACTCCGACAGCGGCCGCTGAGCTGTGCGCTGTTTCGCGTGAGACTTTGTGGTTGGATTTGCAAGCCACCCAATCCCTTTTGTCTAGCCAACTGGGACAAGACATGGACGGGCGAGAGCAGCGTCTTGATCGATTGCAAGCGGTGTTGGCCCGTCCGTCCACATGGGCCAATAAACAGCAGCACAGCGTGTCTATGTGCTCTTCTCGACTGGCCAGAGCTTCGCAGCAAATTTTGAGTCGCCAAGCCATGGCGCTTCAACCTGCAGGGCTGAGACTGCAGCGTGCAGCCCTTGATACGCCCAAGGCGCACGATTTACGCTTGTCGCGTGCGGCCTTGCTGCTGCGTTCTTTAGATCCCGCTTTGGTTTTGCAGCGCGGCTATGCTTGGTTAGAGAACGCGCAAGGACAAGCCATAGCCTCGGTGGAAGAAATGCAACTGGGTGAGCAAATTCAGGCGCGTCTCGCCGATGGCTCAGCAGAGATGCAGGTGTTAGCGACCCGCAGCCATGAGCAGTGATGGTCTCACTTAGCTGAAAAAATCTGTGATTTGAGCTTGTAGCCTTTGCCTATTTTCTTCTTGGCAAACCAGCCTTGGTTCATCTCAAGTACGTAGCGCACGGGTTTTTCTGAGCAATGCGAATCAGTGCTTTGTGGCTGCATATCCACCAAATTCACGATTGCTCCGTCGTCGTCTACAAAAGCGGCGGTCAGGGGAAGCAGGGTGTTTTTCATCCAGAAACATAGTTTTTGCGGCTCTTCAAAGATAAACAGCATGCCTTCATGTGTGGGCATGTCTTTTCGAAACATCAGGCCGACCTGCCTTTGCTGAGGGGTGTTGGCAATTTGCGCATCTATTTGAAACATTCCTGCTTGAATCGCTGTGCGCTGCAAGTTGGTTTGCGGTTCTTGCGCCTTTGCTGACGTCGCCACTGTAGTCATCAACACGGCCAGCAGGGATGCGACCCAGAAGCCCCTCAGGCAAGTCAATCGGTCAAGCGTCAGCTGGTTCATAGTCTGCATGGTTAGAATGATTTGAAGTTGTTCATTGTCTGGAGATTGTTTTGTATCAGCACATTAAGCTGCCCGCCAAGGGCGAAAAAATCGTTGTCAACAAGGATATGTCTTTGACTGTTCCTTTGCAACCCATCATCCCTTTTATTGAAGGCGACGGTACGGGTTTTGACATCACACCGGTCATGCGCAAAGTGGTTGATGCGGCGGTTGCCAAAGCCTATGCAGGCAAGCGACAAATCCATTGGATGGAGGTCTACGCAGGCGAAAAATCCACCCAAATTTATGGCCCTGATGTGTGGTTGCCTGAAGAAACCTTGGCCGTGTTGAAAGAGTATGTGGTGTCCATCAAGGGCCCTTTAACCACACCTGTGGGCGGCGGCATTCGATCTTTGAATGTGGCTTTGCGCCAAGAACTCGACCTTTACGTTTGCTTGCGCCCCGTTCAGTATTTCAAAGGCGTGCCTTCCCCTTTGAAAGAGCCCGAGAAGACCCACATGGTGATCTTTCGCGAGAACTCAGAAGATATTTACGCGGGCATCGAATACGAGGCCGAGAGCGACAAAGTCAAAAAACTCATCAAATTCTTGATTGACGAAATGGGTGTCACCAAAATCCGCTTTCCCAACACCTCGGGCATTGGCATCAAACCTGTTTC
>CAMBXY010000014.1 GCA_945871945.1 Bordetella parapertussis | reverse complement strand
AGTCAAAGCAACCGTTTGGGGTTGCTGGGCCGCAAGGTGGGCATGATGCGTCTGTTCACTGATGATGGGGACGCAGTGCCTGTCACAGTGGTAGATGTTTCTAACAACCGCGTGACCCAGGTCAAAACCCAAGAAAACGACGGCTATGTGGCCTTACAGGTTACATTCGGCGCGCGTAAAGCATCGCGTGTCATCAAGCCCCAAGCAGGACACGCGGCCAAGGCCGGTGTCGAAGCGGGCGAAGTCACCCAAGAATTCCAGGTCACCGCTGAAACTGCGGCGCAATATCCCGCAGGAACCAGTGTTCCTGTCACGGCTATTTTCAACGTTGGTGAAAAAGTGGATGTGCAAGGCACCTCCATCGGTAAAGGTTTTGCTGGCACGATCAAGCGCCACAATTTCCGTTCACAACGCGCCTCTCACGGTAACAGTCGTTCGCACAATGTTCCCGGCTCCATTTCCATGGCGCAAGATCCTGGCCGTGTGTTCCCAGGTAAGCGTATGTCCGGCCACATGGGCGACGAAACCGTCACCACCCAAAACCTGTCAGTCATTCGCATCGACGAAGCCCGTCAACTCATCCTCATCAAGGGTGCAGTTCCTGGCTCCAAAGGTGGATTTGTCACAGTTCGCCATGCCATCAAGGCAGCACCTCAAGGAGCTAAATGATGCAAATCGAACTCCTCAATGATCAAGGGCAAGTCGCTTCTCAGTTTGAAGCGCCCGAAACTTTGTTCGGCCGCGACTACAACGAAGACTTGATTCACCAAATCGTGGTGGCTTACCAAGCCAATGCGCGTCAAGGCACCCGTGCCCAAAAAGACCGCGAACAAGTTAAGCACTCAACCAAAAAACCTTTCAAACAAAAAGGTACAGGCCGTGCGCGAGCCGGTATGACTTCTTCGCCCATCTGGCGTGGAGGCGGTCGCGCCTTCCCCAACAGCCCAGAAGAAAATTTCACACAAAAAATCAACAAGAAAATGTACCGCGTGGGCATGGCCGCCATTTTTTCCCAGTTGGTGCGTGAAGGCCGTTTGGCGGTGGTTGACTCTCTCAAGATTGAAGCCCCCAAAACCAAGTTGCTGGCTGCCAAACTCAAAGCGATGAATTTGCAGTCGGTCCTCGTGATCTCCGAAGAGGTTGATGACAATTTGTACTTTGCCTCGCGTAACCTTGCCAATGTTTTGGTGGTCGAGCCCCGTTATGCGGACCCCGTTTCCTTGGTTCACTACAAAAAAGTGCTGGTCACCAAGGGTGCGATCGACAAACTCAAGGAGATGTTCACATGAGCACAACCAAGTTTGATGAAGGACGTTTGATGGCTGTGCTGGTCGCGCCCATCGTGTCTGAAAAAGCCACCATGGTGGCTGAAAAGTCCAATGCCGTTACCTTCAAAGTTTTGCAAAACGCAAGCAAGCCCGAGATCAAAGCCGCGGTGGAGTTGATGTTCAAAGTTGAAGTCAAAGGCGTGTCTGTGGTGAACACCAAAGGCAAGACCAAGCGATTTGGACGCTCCATTGGCCGTCGTGACAATGTTCGCAAAGCCTATGTGACGCTCAAGCCCGGTCAAGAGCTCAACTTGTCAGGAGAGGTGGCTTAATCATGGCAGTCGTCAAAATGAAACCCACGTCACCCGGCCAGCGCGCCGTGGTGAAGGTCACCCGTGACCATTTGTTCAAAGGCCCAGGCTACGCGCCTTTGCTCGAACCGCAATTCCAAAAAGCGGGTCGCAACAACAATGGCCATATCACCACCCGACACAAGGGCGGTGGCCACAAGCATCATTACCGCGTGGTTGATTTCCGTCGCTCCAAAGACGGCATTCCCGCCAAAGTTGAGCGTATTGAATACGACCCCAACCGCACAGCGCACATAGCCTTGGTTTGTTACGCCGATGGCGAGCGTGCCTACATCATTGCGCCCCGCGGCTTGGAAGTAGGGGCTACCATTCAAAGTGGTTCCGAAGCGCCCATCCGTGCCGGCAACACATTGCCCATTCGCAATATTCCCGTGGGCTCAACCATCCATTGCATTGAAATGCGTCCAGGCAAAGGTGCGCAAATTGCGCGCTCTGCCGGCACCTCTGCCACATTGCTGGCGCGTGAAGGCACTTACGCTCAGGTGCGTATGCGTTCAGGCGAGGTTCGCAAAGTTCACATTGAATGCCGCGCCACCATTGGCGAAGTTGCCAATGAAGAGCACAGTTTGCGTCAATTGGGCAAGGCCGGTGTCAAGCGCTGGATGGGTATTCGCCCAACCGTTCGCGGTGTGGCCATGAACCCCGTTGATCACCCACACGGTGGCGGCGAAGGCCGTACCGGCGAAGGCCGTGCAGCGGTTGACCCTTGGGGCAACCTGACCAAAGGCTATCGCACCCGCAACAACAAGCGCACGCAAGTCATGATCGTCTCGCGTCGCAAGAAATAAGGGTTAAAAAATGACACGTTCACTTAAAAAAGGCCCGTTTGTCGACCACCACTTGCTGGCCAAGGCTGAAAAAGCCGTCGCCAACAAAGACAAAAAGCCCATCAAAACTTGGTCACGTCGCTCCATGGTTCTGCCTGACTTCATTGGCTTGACCATCGCGGTTCACAACGGCAAGCAACATGTGCCGGTCTACATCACCGATCAGATGGTGGGTCACAAGTTAGGCGAATTTGCCTTGACGCGGACCTTCAAAGGCCATCCAGCGGACAAAAAAGTCCAGAAGAAGTAAGGAGCAGCTATGGAAACACGTGCAGTCCTGCGAGGTGTGCGCTTATCGGTCGACAAAGGCCGTTTGGTTGCAGACTTGATACGCGGCAAAAAAGTGGACCAGGCTTTAAACATCCTGACCTTCACACAGAAAAAAGCAGCGGGCATTGTTAAAAAAGTGCTCGAGTCAGCCATCGCCAATGCAGAGCACAACGATGGCGCTGATATCGACGAGTTGCGCGTCAAAACCATTTACGTGGAGCAAGGCGCAACCCTCAAGCGTTTCACCGCACGTGCCAAAGGCCGTGGCAACAGCATCAGCAAGCCCACATGCCATGTGTATGTGACGGTCGGCAACTGAAAGGTCTAGGAAAATATGGGACAAAAAATCCACCCCACCGGTTTCCGCTTATCGGTGAGCCGCAACTGGGCCAGCCGCTGGTATGCCAGCAACAAAGATTTCGCCGGCATGTTGGCTGAAGACATCAAGGTGCGCGAGTACCTGAAGATCAAACTCAAAAGCGCTGCTGTTTCTCGCATCTTGATTGAGCGTCCTGCAAAAAATGCCCGCATCACTATTTTTTCCGCACGTCCTGGCGTGGTTATTGGTAAAAAAGGTGAGGACATTGAAAACCTCAAGAAAGAATTAGCAGCTCGTTTGGGTGTGCCTGTTGCAGTCAATATCGAAGAAGTGCGTAAGCCTGAAATCGATGCACAGCTGATTGCCGACAGCATCACCCAACAGCTTGAAAAGCGCATCATGTTCCGTCGCGCCATGAAGCGCGCCATGCAAAATGCCATGCGTTTGGGTGCCCAAGGCATCAAGATCATGTCTGCGGGTCGCTTAAACGGCATCGAAATTGCACGTACCGAGTGGTATCGCGAAGGTCGTGTGCCACTTCACACCTTGCGTGCAGATATCGACTACGCAACCTCTGAGGCCAAAACAACTTACGGCATCATTGGCGTCAAAGTTTGGGTTTACAAGGGTGACACCTTGGGCCGTAATGATGCGCCTGCTGCACAAGAGCCACGCTCTGAAGACGAGCGCCGCCCACGCGGTCCTCGTCGTGACGCTCGCCCCACTGGCGACCGTCCACCCGCTCGCAGTGGCGCACGTCGCCCTGCTGGTTCCAATGCCGCACCGGCGGATGGCAGCGATAAACCCGCTGAAGCCACCGATGCTCCCAAAACCACCGTCAAGCGCGTCCGCAAGGTAACCGCGCCCCCATCCACTGGCACGGATGCGGACGGCAAAGGAGAATAAGCATGCTGCAACCAGCGCGCCGTAAATACCGCAAAGAACAAAAAGGCCGCAATACCGGCATTGCCACCCGTGGCAACACCGTTGCGTTTGGTGACTTTGGTTTGAAATCAACCGACCGTGGTCGTTTGACTGCACGCCAAATCGAATCCGCACGACGCGCGATTTCTCGTCACGTCAAACGGGGCGGTCGTATTTGGATTCGCATTTTCCCTGACAAACCTATTTCCCAAAAACCTGCAGAGGTTCGCATGGGTAACGGTAAAGGCAACCCCGAGTACTACGTGGCTGAAATTCAGCCCGGCAAGGTTTTGTATGAAATCGTGGGTGTGCCCGAAGAACTTGCGCGTGAAGCATTTCGTTTGGCTGCGGCCAAATTGCCTTTACGCACCACTTTTGTTTCGCGCCTGATTGGCCAATAATTCAGGAGACAACATGAAAACATCTGAATTACGCCAAAAAGACGCCGCTGGCCTGCAAACCGAAATCAAGGAACTGCAAAAAGCGCACTTCAACATGCGCATGCAAAAAGCCACCCAGCAATTGAACAACACCGCGCAAATGAAGGTCACCCGTCGCAGCGTTGCACGGGCCAAAACCATACTTGCAGAAAAACAGGCGAAGGAGTGACACCATGACAGAAGCTAAACCATCACTCAAACGCACATTGGTCGGTAAAGTTGTCAGCGCCAAACGCGCTAAAACAGTCACAGTCTTGGTCGAGCGTCGCGTCAAGCATGCGCTCTACGGCAAGATCGTGGGTAAATCCAGTAAATACCATGCGCATGATGAGACAGGTCAGTACCATTTAGGTGATGTGATTGAAATCACCGAAAGCCGTCCTATCTCTAAAACCAAAAATTGGGTAGCTACCCGTTTGGTTGAAAAGGCGGCATCGCTCTAAGTGTTTAACGGTTGCGTGCAAACACAATCTTATTAATGACCCACAATCGTGGGTCATTTTCATTTCAAGGAGTTCAATATGATCAAAGTCGGCGACACCCTTCCCCACACCACCTTAATGGAATACTCTGAAGTTGAGGGCAATGGTTGCAGCATAGGCCCCAACCCAGTCGACGTGGCCAAAGCCACCGCAGGTAAGACCATTGCTTTGTTTGCCCTGCCTGGCGCCTTCACACCCACCTGCTCTGCCAAACATGTACCTGGGTACTTGGAGAACCATGCCGCATTGACCGCCGCAGGCGTGGATGAAATTTGGTGCGTCAGCGTGAACGACGCTTTTGTCATGGGCGCATGGGGTCGAGAACTTCATGCAGCGGGCAAAGTGCGCATGTTGGGCGACGGCGATGCAGAATTCACCAAAGCAACGGGCTTGACTTTAGACCTCACAGGCAAAGGCTTAGGACTTCGCTCCAACCGCTACTCCATGCTGGTCAAAGATGGCAAAGTCTTGACGCTCAATATTGAGGGCCCAGGAAAATTTGAGGTCAGCGACGCAGACACTTTGCTGTCCCAGACCAAACACTGAACCGAAAAATAGCGACACTAAATCGCACTGGCTTGACGCAAAGCCGTTAGTTGGCTTGCGTCAAGATTCAACCACTCTTGCAAAACCTCATCGGTATGCTGACCCAACAGTGGCGGCGGCAAATCACGCCGAACAGGCGTTTGACTTAGCTTCATGGGGCTGGCAACCAAGTCGAGGTCAACCCCTGATGCGTGCACCCAATGGTCGACCATCTGGCGCGATTGCACATGGGCGTCGTTAAAGACTTCAGACAAATTATTGATGGGGCCGCAAGGCACCTTGGCGGCTTCTAGTGCTTCTAGCCAAACATATTTACCGCGAGTCAGCAAGACTTCGCTCAACATGGGAACCAGTGCGTCCCGGTTTCGAACCCTGTCTTGGTTGCGACCAAAGCGCGGGTCACGCGACCAATCGGACCGACCCAAGGCTTCACAGAACTTGACAAATTGCCCGTCATTGCCAACTGCCACAATCATGAAATCTCGTTCACCGCTGACCTTGGGCGCCACTTCAAAGACCTGATAGGGGACGATGTTGACATGGGCATTTCCCATGCGTTGGGGCGGCGGGAATTGGGCCCCATTGACCAAATAATTGGCGCCCAAATTTGCCAGCATGGCCACTTGGGTATCGAGCAAAGCCATGTCGATGTACTGACCCACGCCGGTGCGCTCAGCATGGCGAATCGCCGCCAAAATGGACACGGTGGCGTACATGCCAGTAAACAAATCAGCAACAGCAACGCCTACTTTTTGAGGACTACCACCGACAGCGTCTCGTTCACCGGTCACGCTCATCAAGCCGCCCATGGCCTGAACCGCGAAGTCATAACCGGCTCGCTCGCTGTAGGGGCCGGTTTGGCCAAAACCCGTGATGCTGCAATAAACCAAGCGGGGATTGATGACTTGTAGGCTGGCATAGTCCAATCCGTAGCGGGCCATGTCGCCGACTTTGAAATTCTCGATAAACACATGGCTGTTTAAAGCCAATGAGCGAATCAAATCTTGCCCTAAGGGCTTGGCTATATCGCAGGTCATAGAGCGTTTATTGCGGTTGGTGCCCAGGTAGTAAGCGGCTTCGGCGGTGTCATTGCCTTGGGCGTCATGCAAAAAAGGGGGACCCCAGCCGCGCGTATCGTCGCCCGTTCCGAGGCGCTCTACTTTGACCACATCAGCACCTAAATCAGCCAAAATTTGGGTAGACCAAGGGCCGGCCAGCACACGGGATAAATCTAATACACGGATGCCATCTAAAGCGTTCATCTGCAGATTATTACAAACGATGGCACAAGAGTGATAATCGCAAGGTTTTTCTGAGAGCACATGAGCACACGCATTCTTTTAATAGCCCATGCACCTTTGGCCAGCGCCCTCAGGGATTGCGCTTTGCATGTTTTTCCAGACTGCGCCCATGCGGTGATCGCTGTCGACGTTATGCCTGACGCATCGCCAGAGGAGAGCTTACAAGCCGCTCAACTGTTGCTGGGCAACCCCATAGACCAAGACACCTTGGTGTTGACAGATGTTTTTGGTGCAACTCCTTCCAATGTGGCCAAGCGTTTGGTCAGCGGCATGCAGTCGCGTTTGATTGCTGGCGTGAACTTGCCCATGTTGCTGCGCACGGTGTGCTACAGACATGAAGCGCTGGAGGTGCTCACAAAGCGCGCTTTATCTGGCGGGGCGCAAGGCGTAATGCAAGTAGCTTGTGACAACGACCCCCCCTTTTCTTCTTGAGTGAAACATGCAGAAACAAAACATCGCCATCATCAACAAATTAGGTTTGCACGCCAGAGCCTCGGCCAAACTCACCAAACTCGCGGGCTCCTTTCCCTGCCAAGTGTGGGTCAGCAAGGGCGAGCGCCGAGTCAACGGCAAAAGCATCATGGGCGTGATGATGTTGGCCGCAGGCTTTGGAACTGAAGTAGAAATGGAAACCGACGGCGAGCATGAAGCCGAGGCGATGCAAGCTTTAATGACTTTATTTGCAGACAAATTCGGCGAAGGCGAATAACTCCATGACTTTCTCCATCCACGGTTTAGCTGTTGCTCGCGGCATTGCCATCGGGCGTGCCGTGTTGGTGGCATCTAGCCGAGTGGATGTCGCGCATTACTTTATTGAGACGAGTCAAATCGAGCAAGAACTCGAGCGCATCAATCAGTCGCGTCATGCCGTGATGGTGGAAATTCAGCGCATCCAAAAAACAGTACCCAAAGATGCACCACCCGAACTTTCCGCATTACTCGAGGTGCATCTGATGCTCTTGCAAGACGAGATGCTGGCTGATGGGGTCAAGCATTGGGTGACCGACCGTTTATACAACGCGGAATGGGCATTAACTTCACAACTCGATGTGGTGGCCAGGCAGTTTGACGATATGGAGGACGCCTATTTGCGCGAGCGCAAGGGGGATCTGGAGCAAGTGGTTGAACGCTTGCTACGGCATATGAAAGGTTTGTCAACCAGTCTGCCGCAACCTGCGCAACGCAAACCAGGCACGTGGCAGCAAGAATTATTGTTGGATGGCAGCCACGATGTTCCCTTGGTATTGATTGCCCACGATTTGTCACCAGCCGACATGCTGCAATTCAAACAAAGCGTGTTTACCGGCTTTGTCACCGATGTGGGTGGCAAGACCTCGCACACAGCAATCGTGGCGCGAAGTCTGGACATACCTGCGGTGGTGGGTGCACGCAATGCCAGTCATTTGGTGCATCAAGATGATTGGGTCATCATTGACGGAGACGCGGGTGTCATTATTGTTAGCCCTTCGCCTATTATTTTGGCGGAATACGCTTTCAAACAACGCCAAGCCCAACTGGAACGCGAGCGCCTGACCCGCTTACGCCACACGCCATCGATCACCTTAGACGGCAAAAAAATTCAGTTGTTGGCCAATATCGAATTGCCAGAAGACGCGGCTGCGGCTTTGTCTGTGGGCGCAGTGGGCGTGGGATTGTTTCGCAGTGAGTTTTTGTTCATGGGGCGCGAAGGGCAATTGCCCGATGAAGAAGAGCAGTTTCTCGCCTACCGGCGGGCCATAGAAGGCATGCAGGGTCTGCCGGTCACCATTCGCACAGTGGACGTGGGTGCAGACAAGCCTCTGGACAGAACCACCAAAGATGAGGCCCATCTCAACCCCGCTTTGGGTTTGCGCGCGATTCGCTGGAGCTTGGCAGATCCCAGCATGTTTTTGAGTCAACTGCGCGCCATATTGCGTGCTGCTTTGCATGGGCCGGTCAATTTGCTCATACCCATGCTGGCGCACACGCGGGAAATCCACCAGACTTTTGCGTTGCTGACCCAAGCGCGTGAACAGTTAGATAAAAAAGGCCAAGCTTATGGGTCGGTCAAAGTTGGCGCCATGATCGAGGTGCCGGCCGCCGCCCTGAATTTAAAGGTGTTTTTGAAATACTTTGATTTTCTGTCGGTGGGCACCAATGACTTGATTCAGTACACCTTGGCAATTGATCGTGCAGACGAGCAAGTGGCGCATTTGTATGACCCCTTGCATCCAGCTATTTTGCAATTGGTGGCCAACACCATTGCCCAAGGTGCCGCCGCCGGCAAAGACATCAGCTTATGTGGCGAGATGGCAGGAGACCCCAGCCTCACCCGCTTGTTACTGGGCTTGGGCTTGCGGCAGTTCTCTATGCACCCAACCCAAATTTTGCGAGTCAAGCAAGAGATTTTGCGTGCAGACGCGAGTCGTTTAGCCGCTTGGGCCCAGCGGGTCATGGCGGCCGAAGATCCCGCCGCGGAAATACTCCAAACTTAAATCACGCCCAGCACACTGGGGTCGGTGTACACCGTTTCTAAAGGGAAACGTTGACCCGCTGCATGGTCTTGGGCGCAGCGCAGCAGCAAGCGGCTGCGGTGTCTGGCTTGGGTGGCTTGCATCTCCTCAATGCTCATCCAAAGCGTTCGCACAATGCCCTCGTCTAAGGCGCGCCCTGCCTCTAGCGCCCCCAGTTCACCGGTAAAAGCAAAACGCAAGTAACTGATGTCTTGGGCCGGTTCATTCGCGCTGGCCTGTTTGAGAAAGCGCGACAAATAAATCCCCACCAGCGCTGTGGGGGTGAAGTGAAAAGCAGTTTCTTCCAACACCTCGCGCACGCAGGCTTGTAGCGGGGATTCGCCAGGGTCTAGGTGTCCGGCTGGGTTATTGAACATCAAGCCATTGGGCGTGTGCTCTTCAACCAGCAAGTATTGACCGTCTTTTTCTATGATGCCAGCCACGGTGACGCTGGGTTTCCATCTTTCAATCATGATGCAAAATCATCTTTTTTTGGGCGCTTTGTGAATCTGCGATGATTCTCGCCCATTGAGTGGAGGAATAAACCATGTTAATTGGCGTGCCCGCTGAAACCGCAGCCGGCGAAACCCGTGTTGCCGTGACCCCTGAGACGGCCAAAAAAATCATTGCCCAAGGCCACACCGTTAAAGTGCAGTCTGGCGCGGGCTTGGCAGCCAGCGTGACAGACGCGGCCTATGAAGCTGCTGGTGCGCAAATCACCGATGCGGCCACCGCTTTGGGTGCCGAACTGGTGCTCAAGGTACGCGCCCCATCGGCTGCTGAGTTGTCGCACATGAAAACCGGCAGCGCCTTGGTGGGCATGCTCAACCCGTTTGACGCCGAAGGCTTGCAACGCATCGCAAGTGCTGGCTTGACCAGTTTTGCGCTGGAGGCTGCACCACGCACCACCCGTGCGCAAAGCATGGATGTCTTGTCTTCACAAGCAAACATCGCTGGCTACAAAGCCGTGATGATGGCGGTAGACAAATACCAGCGCTTCTTTCCCATGCTGATGACTGCGGCCGGCACGGTCAAGGCTGCGCGTGTCGTCATTTTGGGTGTGGGTGTTGCGGGCTTGCAAGCCATTGCCACGGCCAAGCGACTTGGGGCAGTGATTGAAGCTTCGGATGTACGCCCTAGCGTGAAAGAACAAGTTGAGTCGCTGGGCGCGAAATTCATCGATGTGCCGTACGAGACCGCCGAAGAAAAAGAAGCCGCTGAAGGTGTGGGCGGTTATGCGCGCCCCATGCCTCAAACTTGGCTGGACCGGCAAAAGATTGAAGTTGCCAAGCGCGTGGCGCAGGCCGATGTGGTGATTTCCACCGCTTTGATTCCTGGCCGCGCTGCACCCGTCTTGATCTCTGAAGACATGGTTAAAAGTATGAAGCCAGGTTCGGTCATTGTGGACTTGGCTGCAGGCAAGGGTGCCAACGGCGTGGGCGGTAACTGCCCGCTGAGCGTGGCTGATCAAACCGTGGTCCAACACGGCGTGACCTTGGTGGGCGAGACCAATTTACCCGCGCTGGTGGCCGCTGACGCATCTGCCCTGTATGCGCGCAATGTGCTGGACTTTTTAAAACTGGTGCTGCCCAAAGACAAGGGATTCACCGTTGACATGGAAGACGACATCGTGGCGGCGTGTTTAATGACACAGGCCGGCGACGTTAAAAGGAAATAAGCATGGACCACACCGTTACCAACATCATTATTTTTGTGCTGGCGATTTACGTTGGCTTTCACGTCGTCTGGAACGTCACCCCCGCCTTGCACACGCCACTCATGGCGGTGACCAATGCGATCTCGGCCATCATCATTGTCGGCGCCATGTTGGCGGCTGCACTGACTGTCACGCCGCTTGGCAAAACCATGGGCGTGCTGGCCGTGGCGCTGGCGGCGGTGAACGTGTTTGGTGGCTTTTTGGTCACGCGGCGCATGCTGGAGATGTTCAAGAAAAAAGTACCCAAGGCAGGAGCTGAAAAATGAGCATCAATCTCGTTGTACTGCTTTACTTGGTGGCCAGCATTTGTTTCATCCAAGCCTTAAAAGGTTTGTCCCACCCCACCACTTCGATTCGCGGCAATTTGTTTGGCATGAGTGGCATGGCGATTGCGGTCGTCACTACCGCTGCTTTGATATTTAACCAAGCCACTCAACTCGGCCAAGTAGACCCTGTTCAGGGTCTGGGCTGGGTGCTGCTTGGCTTGGTGGTCGGTGGCGGCGCCGGTGCCATCATGGCGCAGCGCGTAGAGATGACCAAAATGCCCGAACTCGTGGCCTTTATGCACAGCATGATCGGCTTGGCGGCGGTGTTCATCGCCATTGCTGCCGTGGTCGAGCCAGCGGCTTTTGGCATCGTGGCGCAGGGCTTGGGTACTGTGGATATTCCCAATGGCAACCGATTAGAGTTGTTCCTTGGGGCAGCCATTGGTGCCATCACTTTCAGCGGCTCAGTCATCGCTTTTGGCAAGCTCTCGGGCAAATACAAGTTCCGTTTGTTCCAAGGTGCACCGGTTCAGTTTGCTGGTCAGCACATTTTGAATTTACTGATGGGTTTAGCCACTGTTGGTTTTGGCGTGTATTTCATGTTCACTGGCAACTGGGATGCTTTTCTCATCATGCTGGCACTTTCTTTTGTGCTGGGCGTACTCATCATCATCCCGATAGGTGGCGCCGACATGCCGGTGGTGGTGTCCATGCTCAACAGCTACTCGGGTTGGGCAGCAGCGGGCATTGGCTTTAGCTTGAACAACAGCATGCTGATCATTGCTGGTTCGCTGGTCGGCTCGTCTGGCGCCATCCTCTCTTACATCATGTGTAAGGCGATGAACCGCTCCTTCTTCAACGTGATTTTGGGTGGCTTTGGCGGCGAAGCCGGCACCGCTGCTGCTGGCAGCACCGAGCAGCGCCCTGTTAAAAGCGGCAGCGCCGACGATGCAGCCTTTATTTTGGGCAATGCTGAAACTGTGGTTATCGTGCCTGGCTACGGCCTGGCCGTCGCCCGCGCACAGCACGCCGTCAAAGAGTTGGCCGAAAAACTCATCCATAAAGGTATTACCGTTAAATACGCCATCCACCCTGTGGCCGGTCGCATGCCAGGGCATATGAATGTGCTTTTGGCCGAGGCTGAAGTGCCGTATGACCAAGTCTTTGAGATGGAAGACATCAACGGTGAATTTGGTCAGGTCGATGTGGCCATCATTTTGGGCGCCAACGACGTGGTCAACCCAGCGGCCATGATCAAGGGCTCACCCATTTATGGCATGCCCATTTTGGAAGCCTACAAAGCGAAAACCGTCATCGTCAACAAACGCTCCATGGCGGCAGGTTATGCGGGCTTGGACAACGAGTTGTTCTATATGGACAAAACCATGATGGTGTTTGGCGACGCTAAAAAAGTGGTGGAAGACATGGTCAAGGCGGTTGAATAAACCCCCTGATTCTTCAAAGCACAGACGCAGCCATGAGACCCATCGCCATCATGGGCGCCATGCATGAAGAGTTAGCGGGCCTTAGGCCCCATATCCAAGGCGCGCAAACCGTCACGGTTGGTTCCAGAGAAGTCACCTCTGGCACCTGGCACGGCCACAGCGTGGTGTTGGTCTTGTCTCGCATAGGCAAAGTCGCCGCTGCCACCACCGCTACGGCGCTGATTGAGCGCTTTGATGTCAAACAAATCGTTTTCACAGGCGTCGCTGGCGGCCTGTCGCCGCAGGTGAGCGTGGGCGACATGGTGGTTGCCACAGAATTTATTCAGCACGATATGGATGCCTCGCCCTTGTTTCCTCCTTTGGAAGTGCCCTTGTATGGCCAAGCCCACTTTCCCACCGACACAAACATGCGCCAGAGTTTGCAATGGGCGGCCGAGGGTATTTTAAAAACCCGGCGCAGTGGATCCACTTGGATATTTTGCGAGAGTTGAATGTGCACTCACCCAAGGTGCATTCAGGCTTGGTGCTCAGTGGCGATCGTTTTGTGTCTACCTCACAGATGAGCAAAGCCTTGCAGCAGCGCCTGCCTTTGGCCTTAGCGGTGGAAATGGAGGGCGCCGCCGTGGCCCAGGTGTGCCACGATTACGGCGTGCCTTTTGCTGCGGTACGCACCATTTCAGACCGCGCCGATGATGCAGCCACCATTGATTTCACCCGCTTCATTAACGAAGTCGCCAGTCGTTACACCTGTGCCTTATTAGGCATGTGGCTTAGCCAACCATAAGTTGTTTATTTGAGCCAGCCACGCTTGCGGAAATACCACATGGGGATCAAGGCGCTGCCAATCATCAGCGTTACCGTATAAGGGTAGTTCCAGGCGCCCAAAAACTCCAACTCAGGGAATTTCAGGTTCATGCCGTAAACGCTGGCAATCAAAGTGGGGGGGAGCAAAGCCACGCTGGCCACCGAGAAGATTTTGATGATCTTGTTTTGGTTGATATTGATGAAACCCACCGTGGCGTCCATCAAAAAGTTGATCTTGTCAAACAAAAATGCGGTGTGGCTGTCGAGCGAGTCGATGTCGCGCAAAATTTGCCGTGCGTCCTCAAACTGTTCAGCGTTGAGCATACGCAGGCGCATCGCAAAACTTAAAGCACGCCGCGTGTCCATCATGTTGCGGCGTATACGGCCATTCAAATCTTCTTGCCGCGCAATCGCGCCTAGTACCTCGCTGGCCAACTCATCCGTCACGTCACCCGACAAAACCATTTTGCTGACTTTTTCCAGTTCATCGTAAATACCCTCTAGGGTGTCGGCTGAATACTCAGCATCGACCGAGAAGAGTTCGAGCAGCACATCTTTGGCGTCTTCAATCAACCCCGGCGCACGACGCGCTCGCAAACGCAGCAAGCGAAACACCGGCAGGTCTTCATCATGGATGGAGAACAAGACGCCGTGGCTCTTCAGCGCGTCGTTGTGTTGGTTCAAAATAAAAGCCACCCGAACGGCGCGGGGCTCTTCGATATCGGCAATTAAAAAGTCTGAGCGGATATGCAATGCACCGTTGTCTTCTTCGTAAAAGCGCGCTGACTCTTCGATGTCTTCGTCCATCGCGTCTTCGGGAATATGCACCCCAAAGTGCTGACTGATCCAGCGCTTTTCTTCGGGCGTGGGGGATTCCAAATCAACCCAGATAGGGAGGAATTGGGAAAGCTCTTCTTGTGAAGAAATTTCTTCTTGAAACAAACGGCCATTGGCCAGAGAAAAAATATTGAGCATGGCAATCTCAGTGCATGGTTGAGCGAGTCGAAGGGAGTGAATGGTTCGCTTTCAACTCAACTCGGCTGCATGCCTGTGTGAGCCGAAAGCTACCAACTAGGGTAGGTTTCCAAGGAAGGTGCTCCAAAGCTTTAAACAAAATGAATTATGGCACCGGCTGATGGCAGGTGTGAGACAGGCTGTTAGAGTGTCATGTTTGCTGCGACCCTCATTTATGCAAACAGTTTTAACGCAGCGCCGTGAGTTTTGGGTGTTGCTCACCTTGGCAGGCATTCAGTTCACCCATGTGCTGGACTTTATGATCATCATGCCCTTGGGTCCGCAGCTGCGGGATTTGTTTGCCATCAACGATGCACAATTTGGTTTTTTGGTGTCTGCCTACACCTTTGCTGCAGGTGTTTCCGGATTGTTGGCTGCATCCTTTGTGGACCGCTTCGAGCGCAAGCGCTTGATGTTGATTTTGTACACCTTGTTTGGTTTGACTACCTTGGCCTGCGCATTGGCGCCAACCTATGGCTTGCTGATGGCTTCACGAGTGGCGGCAGGCACATTTGGCGGCATTTTGTCGGCCATGACCCAAACGGTGATTGGCGACGTGATCCCTTTCGAGCGGCGGGGTCGCGCCACAGGTTTTGTCATGACTTCTTTTGCCATGGCGACTGTGGTGGGCGTTCCCAGTGGGCTGTTTTTGGCCAACGTAAGCGGCTGGCACAGCGCTTTCTTAGTGATCGCCTTCATGTGCATATTGGTGGGCGTGATGGCAGCTGTTTGTTTGCCCACGCTGGATGCGCATGTGCTCAAAACCCAAGGACAGCAAGTCACTTATGCCGTACGCCAAGTGTGGGCCGACGCCAATCATCGCAAAGCCCTGTATATGTCAGGCGCAATGATGTTTGCGGGTTTCACCATCATTCCCTACATCACGATTTTCACCCAAGCCAACCATATATTGGCGCCGCAAGACATTCCTTATATCTATTTGTGTGGTGGCACCGTGACTTTGCTCAGCGCTCGCTGGGTAGGGCGTTTGAGCGACCAGTTGGGTAAGCGCAAAATGTTTCAACGTATGTTGTTTTTGGCCATGCTGCCCATGACCATCACCACCTTGATGCAACCCGTTCCTTTGCCCTGGGTGCTGCTGGTGTTGTCTGGCTTTTTCTTTTGCATGAATGCGCGCATGATCCCTGGCATGGCCATGCTGACCTCGGCAGCCCAGCCCCAATGGCGCGGCACCTTTATGTCGCTGAACTCGGCCGTGCAGTCGGTGTCAATAGGCATGGCTTCTTGGTTGGGCGGCGTGCTGATACAGCGCGATGCAAGCGGCCAAGTTACCCATTTTTGGTTATGTGCCTTGGTAGGAATAGCCGCGACTTTTCTTGCCTTAGCGCTGTCCAGGCATGTGCAAATGCACAGTGCCCCTGCGCCCTGATCAGGGGGAAAGGCGGCGCGAGGTTGATTTTTCGGCCAACTCGGGGCATAGTGGAGATACCCGTGTTTGGTCAGGCATGAGGCTTGGCTTATTTGCACAGGTATCTTTTGGAGGATACGTATGAATTTGACGATCAGTGGCCATCATCTTGAAGTCACCCCAGCGTTGCGTGACTATGTCACCCAAAAACTCGATCGCATCAACCGACACTTTGACCAAGTGGTGGATGTGCGCGTCATCCTCAGCATAGAAAAGCAAAAGGAAAAAGAAGGTCGACAGCGAGCCGAGTGCAATATCCACGTCAAGGGTAACGATTTGTTTGCCGAGTCCGCCCACGAAGATTTGTATGCGGCGGTGGATGAGTTGGTCGACAAACTAGACCGTCAAGTGGTCAGGCACAAAGACCGTATACAAGACCACGGCCACGCCAGTGCTAAACGCTCAGAGTTGATTTAGCAGGACTGACGCGCCAGCCCCCCCCAAACCGCCTGTGAACCAGGCGGTTTTTTCGTCAAAACCATGTTTTTTAATACCTAATAATTAAATATTTACCCTAGCTTGACACGCACAAGCGGTGCATAATCAGCACCCCAACATGAACAGACTCTCTGCCATCTTGCCTCCTGCACAAGCCCTTGTGCAGGTAGACGTCACCAGCAAAAAGCGTGCTTTTGAAGAGGCCGGTTTGCTGTTTGAAAACTTGCACGGACTCAATCGGGCTTTGGTGGCCGACAGTTTATTCGCCCGTGAACGTTTGGGCTCTACCGGCTTGGGTCATGGTGTAGCCATTCCCCATGGGCGCATCAAAGGCATGAAGTCTCCCTTGGCCGCTGTGTTTCGTTTAACCCAGCCCATAGGTTTTGACTCCCCCGACGAGCAACCCGTGTGTTTATTGTTCTTTTTATTGGTGCCCGAAGCTTCAACCCAAAAGCATTTGGAAATCCTCTCCGAAATTGCCGAAATGCTCAGTGACAGCGGTTTTCGTGAGCGCTTGAAACAAAGCAGCGATGCGCAAGACCTGCACCAGCTCATTGTGGCTTGGCACTCTTCTCTTACTGTTTAACCCCAGACTTTGAAGCCCACCGCTGTCAGTGCCGACATCTTGTTTGAAGACTTCAAAGACAAGCTCGACTGGCAATGGATCGCAGGACAGGGCGCGTCTGAGCGGCATTTCGACGAAGTAGCGGTGCGCATGGCGCGTTCAGGCGCCGACTTGGTGGGCTATTTAAATTACATCCACCCCTACCGCTTACAAGTTTTGGGTGAGCGTGAAATTCGCTATCTCAATAACAGCCCCTTGGTCGACACAGAGCGTCGTATTGGTCGTATCGTCACGCTTGAGCCGCCGGTGCTGGTGGTGGCAGACGGGCAAATCTCGCCGCCCTCCTTGCTCAAGATGTGCGAAGAAGCGCAAATTCCGCTTTTTTCTACCCATGAATCCTCCGCATTTGTGATTGATTTGTTGCGGGCTTATTTGTCCAAACATTTTGCCGATCGCACCACCTTGCATGGCGTGTTTTTGGATATTTTGGGCATGGGTGTGGTGATCACAGGCGAGTCGGGGCTGGGCAAAAGCGAGTTGGGTTTGGAGTTGATTTCGCGTGGACACGGCTTGGTGGCCGATGATGCGGTCGACCTCTACCGCATCAACCAAGCCACCAT